>CAJWOI010000022.1 GCA_913044255.1 uncultured Alphaproteobacteria bacterium | reverse complement strand
GAAGCCACGCCGGACCGCATCCATCATCTGGCGACCTGCAGCATAATCAGCCGCCATGAGGTACAGAGTGCGATAACCTTGGGCATAGAGCCAGGGACCCATTACTCTATTAACCTGATCATTAGAAAAAGAAGTGCGAATCACCCAGGGACTACACTTCTCCCCTGTCAGCAAGTTATTTCCAGCGTTGGGAATGATCAGCGGAATTTTGGCGGTATGCACAAAATCGCGCATTGCGCCAGCAACGTTAGAAGCAACTGGGCCCACCAATAGATCTACTTTATCTTGGAAAACCAATTTCTTCGTTTTGGTAAGCCCCACACTGGGTTTTACCTCAGAGTCCTCGGTAATGAGGACAATTTTTTTACCGGCAATTTCTGAGCCATATATCTCAAGTGCCAACTGCATGCCATCGGTGATATCACCCCCTAGCGAGGCGTACACGCCTGAGAATGGCAGAACGACACCCACCTTAATCACTTCTTCAGCATGGGATGTTGCGGCCAATCCCAGTCCAACTATCCATCCGTACCACCAATGTCTCATTACTTATTACTCCTTTGGAAATGCACTCGACCCCAAGAGATAAATTATACTACGCTGCAAACATCCGCGCGTTTTAGACTGTCGTCAGCCCTTTCCAAGAAGCAGTACCAAGAGCAAACAATGTCACACCATACGGTTTCAGTATCGAACACAGTAGAGGCCACAACCACCCACAAAATCTAACTCAAATCGTCTCATGATGGAAAGTCGATGGGCATATTGAACCATTATTCGGTACAGGTCGATTGGGGTGATTGCGACCCCGCCGGAATTGTATTTTATCCCAATTTCTATCGCTGGATGGATCGGGGATTCTGGTTGTTGTTTGAGAGTAGAAGCTTGACGCTGGAGGCCCTTAAATGCCGTTTTGGAGTTTTCGGAGGGCCATTGGTGGACACGGGCGCGACCTTCGTGTCTCCTGCACGAATGGGCGACCAACTAACGGTAACGAGTTTTGTCGAAAACTGGAGCCGGAAAAGTTTTCGTTTAAGGCATGAGTTCACTTGCAAAGATAAAGAAATTGCATCTGGATTTGAGATACGTGTATGGGGAGTAAAAAAGGCTGATGGCGCCATCCGCGCAGGAATCATTCCTGACGAAGTCAAGGCGCTGTTTATCTGATTGAAGAAAGTTATGCTATCAACGGCCATAAGGAAAGTCAGACCGTCGCGATCGAAAACTCCAATGGCTCCAGCCCATCGATGACACAGCTGACACTGTCACCACGAGTTAACGCCGAGACTCCCGCCGGTGTGCCAGTGAAAACAAGATCCCCTGGTTCCAACCGATAATATGTCGACAACTCGGCAATCACCTCATCAACACCCCAAATCATGTCTTTTATGTCGGCTTCTTGGCGAACTTCTCCATTGACAGAAAGGCTTATCTTCCCTTCACGTGGATGACCAATATTCCAGGCCGGCTGAATCTCCCCTACCGGCGCCGCCTGGGCAAATGACTTTCCTATTTCCCAGGGCCGACCCTTCTCCTTCATGGCCTGCTGGAGGTCACGTCGGGTCAAGTCCACTCCCACAGCGTAACCAAAAATCGCGTCCGACGCGTCGGACACTGAAATATCAGTGCCACGTGCACCCATGGCAACCACCAATTCCACCTCATGGTGGAGATCTTGGGTGCGAGACGGGTATTTGATTTGAGCACCATTCGATACAACGCTGTCTGCCCCCTTCATAAAGAAAAAAGGTGGTTCCCGCTCCGGGTCTGTTCCCATTTCACGAGCATGTTCCGCATAATTGCGTCCGACGCAGTAGATATGGCGCACCGGATAAGCGGCTCCTCCCGCTACCGCAACTGACGGCTGATCCCACATTGAGATCACGTAGTCGCTTCTGTACATAGTTTCACTCATTTGGTATCTCCGTCATTGCCTCGCTGTTCGCGCCACAGACACAACTTTTCTTGCGCACTACGGTCGGAGAAACTGAACAATACCAAATCCTCTTCGGCATCTAGCCGGAAAGGACACCAACTGGGCACAACAAAAATATCTCTAGGCGTCAACTGAAATTCCTCGTCTCCCACATGCGCACGCCCCAATCCTTCGACCACCGTATAAATGGTACCATCCGTGGAACGATATGGGGCTGTACTGAACTCTTTGGGAAGAAGCTGAACGAATGCAGCGATAGTTGGCATCACCGGGCCACCAGTCTGAGGATTAATAAAGGTTAACTTGAGACCGTGACAGGGATCCCACTCTTCCTGCACACGCATTTTTTCGAGAGCTTCCCTGTAATCATCGTAAGGGTACGAGAATACTGGTGAAGACGTATTTGTCAGCGATGTATCTATAGGACGCATATTGCGACCATAGCGCGCGCGGCTATCGCCAGGCGACCGCGTAGAAGGCTGGCTTTCCTCATGAAATCCTTCGAGAAAACTAGCGTCAAATGTTTGGATGATCGGGATGTCCAGCCCATCAAGCCATACTGTGGGCCCGTCCCCCTCACTTCCGTGGTCATGCCAAGTCATAGGTGGAGTTAAGATCAAGTCACCTTGGGTCATATAGGCACGTTCACCATCCACTGCCGTATAGCCCCCTGTCCCTTCTATAATAAAACGTAATGCAGACTGACTGTGGCGATGGCTCGGCGCAACCTCACCGGGAAGGATCAGCTGCAGGCCCGCATACAGTGAGTTTGTAATTCTCGTCTGCCCTCGTAAACCCGGGTTTTCGAGCACTAAGACGCGGCGTTCCGCCTCGCGTGCGCTGATTACGTCCCCTGCCCGCAGAACCCAGTCGCGCACGTCCTCGTAACGCCAACAATGCGGCAAAGCCGCTGTTTTTGGACTGTGTGTGATCAAGCTACGGAAAACTTCCCACAGTGGGGCCATACTAAGGCCATCAATATCTTGGTAAAATTTTTCCCGCACTTCAGCGAGATCGTTGGGTTTGTTCATTGGCTCAAACTTGGACTATTGATACTCAGCGGAACTTTAAGGACCGAACACTACTGGTGTCCAGTGAACTCACGACAAAGCTTGTATTAAACATCAAGGCACGTTAGTTCACAAACTACTAAAATCTACATCAAGGCACGTTAGTTCACAAACTGCTATAATCTAGTGTCTGGAACCGTTGGCTTGTGACCCATAAAGTTAATTTTTGTTCATTTGGTGTGGAGCTAGAAGTATCCGATGGTCAGACGATTCTTGATGCCGCTCTAGCTGCAAAACTTGACTATCCTTGCGGCTGTCGGTCTGGGAATTGCGGAGCATGCAAATCGAACCTTCTTTCAGGGGAAGTAGACCTAGCTCCATACTCACAGTTTGCTTTGGAAGATTCGGAACGAGTGCAGGGCCTCGTCTTAGCTTGCCGATCAATGCCCCTTAGCGATTGTGAAATCAGACCCCTGGCCCAAGACGAGATTGTCGCACATGCCCACAGGGAGATGGAATGCAGAATCGCTCACATTACGGAAGTTACTCACGACGTACGGGTAATTGGAGTTGATGTGATAGATGGCGGTCCTTTCACATTTTCATCCGGACAGTATGCCACTCTTACGTTTTCCGACATGCCGCCCCGTGATTTTTCCATGGCTAACCGCATGAACGACAATCGTCTCGAGTTCCATATTCGGCATGTCGCCGGCGGTATAGTTAGCGGCCATATCCTCAACGGACTTAAAGTCGGCGACAGGATAGAAGTGAAAGGCCCTTATGGCGTGTCTTACTTGCGGGAATTACATCGGGGACCCATTTTGGCGATTGCTGGTTCCACCGGCCTCGCGCCTATCAAATCTATCGTTGATACCGCTCTTCAAACCGGCATGAAACAAAGTATTTATCTTTATTTTGGCGTTCGTGCAGAACGCGATTTATATTTTATGAATCAGCTTCAACAACTAACAAAGGAGTATTCCAGCCTCACGTTTACTCCCGTTTTGTCGGAACCCTCCAACGGAAGCATATATCGCACGGGCCTAGTTACTGATGCGGTCCTTGCTGATTTCGATGATCTGGATGGTTGCAAAGCATATATCGCCGGACCTCCAGCCATGGTCGAAACAGCGATCGAAAAATTACAACTGCTTGGTATCCGACAAGAAGACTGCCATGCTGACGCATTCTATACTGAGGCCGAAAAAGCAGTACTGGATCAAGCGAAATGACAGAAATTCATGATGAGCGTGAAGCAATTGTAACTGGCGGAGGTCGGGGCATCGGCCTGTCCATTGCACGTGCCCTGTCTCAAGCTGGGGCAAAAGTTGTCATTTCTGATTCTGGAGTATCAATCGGTGGAATAAACCCCGACCCCACGGTAGCTCGCACTGCGGCGTCAGAAATTGGATCATCTGCGATTGCTTTTACAGAAAGTATTGCTACACCAGAAAGTGCCAAAGCCTTGATAGATTTCACACGCGACTCTTATGGACGCGTTGATATCATCATTAACAATGCGGCGATCCTGAGGGACTCGTTCATCTTTAAGTCAGATCCAGATGATTGGGATGCGGTGATAACCACGAATCTCTCCGCGGCCTATCATTTGCTTGCGGCCGCAACACCCGTAATGCGTGCCCAAGGAAAGGCGGACTCGAACTATAAAGATGGACGAATCGTAAATATCACCTCAACGGCTGGGTTATATGGAAATTTCGGGCAGGCAACATACGCGAGCGCAAAGGCGGGCCTTCTGGGATTGACCCGAACCGTTGCCTTGGACATGGCGCGCAGCGGAGTTACATGCAATGCGGTAGCCCCATTCGCCGCAACTCGTGTTACAGAAAGTATCCAGCCGGCCAACGAATCTCAAACAGAGTACAAAACGCGTGCGTTGCGCCTATCGTCGCACCACGTTGCAACCTTTGTAGCTTACTTGTGTGACGAAAAGGCCAAACATGTTTCCGGGCAACTTTTTGCAGTACGTGGGCGCGAGGTCTTTATTTTCAGCCAACCGAGACCAAAGGCTCGCATTACAAGTCCTGATTCTGATTGGTCCGTGAATAGCTTAGCAATCGCAGTGGATAAAGAATTTATACCAGATTTCATCGCCCTTGAAACGGACCTTGAAGCTTTCAATACAGATCCCGTGATCTAGGAGCAGACGATGCCAACGCAGCAACAAGTCGAAACCATTGAAGAATTTCGTGACATGCCAAAAGAATTCCAAGATGCCGTTCGAAAAATCGTGGTCAGCCACGCCGTGAACGAGCTGTATGGTGCGCAGGTATTTGACGAGCCCGCGATTGCCCTGGCTCCGGACCCTTATGCCAAATGACTGACATGCCGGGTTGCGATGGAGGAATATGGACACCATGTCCGCTTCAAAGAACTCGGCACTAAACTCGGTATTGAACCAAAGGCTATGACCCCCGAAAACAAAACACCGTTGTCCATCTTTGGGTTCCCATTGAGAAGCTGGACTGGGTTCTGCGTCATCAAATTATTGGCTGATCTGGGTGAAATTCTCCAAGTCGAGGACTTGATCCAATGCAGCTTCCATCCGCTCCGTAACCTTGCCCGCATGACCATGCCGGAGGAACGCTTTCACGCCCAATTCGGTAAAGATTTCTGTATGGACTTGTGCAGCACAGAAACAGGGCGGCAAGGAGTGCAGGACGCGATTGACCGTTATTTCCCAATACTGCCAGCGTTTTTTGGAAAATCAAAATCCCAAAACAACGAGATTTTTCGGAAATGGGGCATTAAACAACGGAAAAATGAAGAAATGCGGGAAGACTACTTGGTACAAGCGCGCAAAGTCGTGGAGGGACTGGACCTGCAATTGCCGACCCTATAGCAAATGTAAGCCCGTTCTTCTCTCAACCCTAAAACCTTATCACTATTTAAAGATTTCAATGGATTGTTGACCAAAAGAACGAGTAAGCGCTCATCGGCAAATGCAATTAAAGTTTATCGTGAGCCATTGCCGCAAATGTATACCCGTTATTGGCAAAAACTCCAGGAGGAAAGAATATGCCGTATGCGAATTCCGGAGAGGTAAAACTATACTACGAGGAGGTGGGCACTGGGACTGCCATCATATTTCTTCATGAATTTGCTGGCGATTACCGCAGCTGGGAACCACAAATGCGTTTTTTTTCCAACCGCTACCGCTGTGTTTGTTACAACGCTCGGGGCTACCCACCATCGGATATACCGACCAATATTTCTGACTACAATCAAGAAAACCAAGCTGATGATGCGGTAAATATTCTCGATGACTTGGGAATTGAAAAAGCACACATTGTGGGACTTTCGATGGGAGGTTTTGCGGCTCTACATTTTGGTCTCCGCCACCCCCAACGTGCGCTTAGCCTCGCAGTGACGGGCTGCGGTTACGGCGCTCACAAGGACAACCGAGATCAGTTTATGAATGACGCAGAAAAGGTAGCACTCGAGTATGACAACAACGGATCGAAAGCGGTAGCTGACTTTTACGCAGAATCTAGCACTCGAGTGCAGTTTCAAAACAAAAACCCTCGTGGTTGGGCCGAATTTAAGCTGCAACTGGGAGAACATTCTGCAGTTGGCGCAGCCAACACTATGCGCGGATACCAAAAAACACGTCCTTCCCTGTACGATCTGGAGACTCAACTCTCGGAACTACGTGTCCCAACATTAATTGTAACTGGAGATGAGGACGAGCCATGTCTCGAACCCGCGCTATATTTAAAACGAACAATTTCTAGCGCAGGGCTAAGTGTGCTTCCACGAAGCGGGCACACCATCAATCTGGAAGACCCTGACCTATTCAATAGTGTTATTCAGTCTTTTATCAATACGGTGGACAACGGTCGCTGGGAACTCCGAGACCCTAGATCGCTCGGCTCAGCTATGCTTGGACACCAAAACAAAACATGACCTGCCAAGCCGCTACCTATTGATTCGTATTTAAATCCCCAGACTCATCCTCCTCGTCCGGTGTGTTGGGTTCGATGAGGTTTTCGTTGCGCCTACGCAACTGTTCCATTTTGTTGTCATCAAGAGCATAGGCCCAGCCCTCAGTACGTGCACGTATTGTTACTGCTTCTTCACGTAAGGTGGCATGTGGATCCTCTACTTCTTCTGCCTCTTCATCAGATTCATCGACACTTAAGTCCGCCGGTGGCGTATTTTCAACAACCAGAGATTCATCGAACTGCACGTCGAACCGAGCCCACTTGTTGTCGTCAACATCGATTGTTGAAATAGTTATGACTATTCCGTCCCAGGTTTCAAATTTAGCAGTACTCGCCTTAGTCGGGCCGAAATCCAGCTCGTTAGTGGGCCGCACGTCTTTCATGTTGAGAAATGCCAGCGCCCCGGCAACGGGGTTTAATTCGGTCGGAGTTACCGCGCGCATTCCTTCTGGGATTCCCAAATAAGTAAAATCGAAGCCGGATTGGTCCATCCGTTCCAAGACCGCGTGATCCCCGTCCGGATGCATAAATTCCACCTTCCGAATTCGGTCATGCCGGATTTGGGTAAGTATCATATCCGTCCAATCCAGTGGTTTTCGATCAGGGTCGATGCCACCACTACTCAACCAGGTCTGGTTTTCGTCAGGACGACGAACGTAGCGGCGTGCGCCACCGGCCCGCTCTGTTCTCCCCACCAATAAACTTGCCAAGGTCTCACCGTTGTCATCCAGCAGGACTAAACCGACCGACCCGCCTTCCTCTGCTTCCGGGGCGTTCAGCCCAAGCGCCCCGTGTCGCGATGGATCCTTAGTTTTCGCCCCAACAAGATCAAGCTCAGCAACACCCATTATCGTCTTTTTCACCAAATCATATTTAACCGGATAATGCGACTTCTCAGCAATTCCCCATCCTTGAGCGCCACGACTAATCGTAAAAATTTCACTCCCGTTGTTCACGCGAATAGATGCAACTGAGTTCACCTTCCCCAACAGCTCCCCATACATGAGGCCGCCGCCCGCAGAAGGTTTCGTTTCAAATGTCCGCTGTCGGACAGCCAAACTCGCCAATACAATCACTACTGCCGCCACGATGGCGAGCCCTATTAAACTATTCCGTTTCATGGCATCTCATTACAGTTAGTGAAGTCTTTTCCCGTCTTTGGTGCGATTACTGTAGCATCGCAAGAGCACGTCGACGATGACGGCGCCGAAGCAAAGATACAAAAATCGCGATTATACCAACTAGGATCGGGATACCACCAATATTTATAACTTTTAAAATCGTTCCTAATCCTTCAATGTCCTTCCGCAATTCATGACGGACATCCCTTAGTTGTTTTCGGATGTTGAGCAAGTCGTTTTGAAACGCCGCAATTGTGGTTTCCTCTTCCTCGGACAATATCTCTAAATTGATACCGCCTCCGCTCCGCATTTCAGAAAGCTTCTTCTCAGTTTCCTCAAGCCTCTCCTGCAAACCATTTTCTGTCTCACGGAATAACGCTTCTGCCTCCCGTTGTAATTCGTCAACCACCTTAAAAGGTCGCAGCCCGGTGCCACGTGTCCGCAAGCCGATCAAGTTTGCCCCACCCCCCAACAGCTCCAGCACATTGGCAACAAAAGCCCCATTATCAGCCATCGGTATAGTCAACGCTCGACCCATAAATTGCTGGGTCTGCACCCAAGTGCTATCTACCAGCATGTCGGTATCACTGACTACAACAACGTTTATAGGTTCTGTAGATTGTGAGATATGGTTGTCTGGAAGTTCTCCTAATGGCTCAGGAGTGCTATCACTTCCACTCGTACTGTCTTCATCTTTCATCGGACCATTTGGAAAAGCGGAGTCGACAATTCCATGCAATCGGGCTGCAAGGGTATATGGAATTCCCTGAGCCTCAAATCGATCTAACAACGCAGTCGGATTTCCACCAAACTGAACATAGAACCTTTCAAGCATCATAGATTCCGGAGAACTTTGTATCAGTGGCACAAATGCAACTTCTGAATCCGCTACAGGCTCTAAACGACCAGCACTCCTCATAGTGACGCGCCCAAGTTGGCTAGTTGCAACTTCTTCGGGATTGAAATTTGGTAACTCCAATGACAACCAAGGCAAATAGGGAAGTACCACTGATCTCCCCTGATCTGAGGTTTGAACCCGCTGAGCAGCACGCGCATCTGCGACCAACATGCCCGGCACCAGTTCAACACCCCAAGCCTTGAATAGATCCGGCAAAGTTGAATTTTTAGGGGCTAATGGATTGTCAGGATCTGGGGTTTTGGCACTTTCCTCCGATAACGGATCAACAAAAACTAAGGCCCGACCACCCCTCAGCACAAACTGATCGATTTCATAACGTGCGATGCCGGTCAGATTGTTCGGATGCACCAGCATCAAAATATCAACATCCTCTTCAACTGGGCCCATGTCCAAATTGATTTGACGCACTTGAAACATCTGCTCAAGCTGCGTGATCACAGCCCAAGCCGGTTTGTACGCCGGCTCACCCACTTGAGGATTTCCCGGCCCACCATAAATCGACAACGAGGAAACTACTCCAACAACTGGCTTCGTGACCGTCGAAATTTCATAAATGAGTCGGGTTAAGTCATACTCAAGAAAAGGCTCACGTTCTTGCCGAAAGAATTGGATTACCGATTTCTCGTCTACGGTATTTGTCCCTACCAAACCAAAGTATAGCCGGTCTCCAGCGGCATCCACAGGCACGCCCTGCAGGCCAAAGCTTACCGCATCGTCCTCTGTATCAGAGAAGGGTTCGGGGTTTAGTATTTCCAGTGAAATCTTACTACTCGATGCCGCCGCGTATTCGGCTAGCACATCACGTACTCTTCTCCCGTAATCTCGTATAGAAGGAAATTCATTTGCAAGGTTTTGATTCATGTAAAAACGCAGAAGCAATGGCTCTTCGAGCGTACTCAACATATCTTTCGTGCCATCCGACAAAGTGAATAGCTTGTCTTCCGTCAGATCCACTCGTAGGTTGCGTAACACACTGTTACCGAGCAAATTGACGGAGACCAGCAACAGAATCCCCAATGCTAAGGCCGCACCTGCAAAAAGCGATTTCCTGTTACTTCGCGGATCACTCATAAAATTGCCTCTCACGCACCGTCACGATTGCTGACCACCAAAGTATTAAGAAACAGCCAAAACACAATGAGCGAAGCAAAATACACTAAGTTGCGAGCATCAAGTACGCCTCGGGAGATATTTTGAAAATTAGTAACAAAGCTAAGTGAGCTAATCGTTTCAATAACAGCCTGAGGTGCCCACGCACTAAAGAGATTGGTAACCATCGGCAAGCCGCTAATGGTAAAAAGGAAACACACAACTACCGCAACCACAAAGGCAATAACCTGATTTTTGGTCAGTGCTGACATGCAAGCGCCAATAGCCAAATATGCCCCGGCCATCAGGAAGCTGCCAATGTATGCCGCAACAACGACACCGTTGTCGGGGTCTCCGAGATAATTAACGGTCATCCAAATCGGGAACGTAAGTACCAGCGCGATACCCGTAAATGCCCATGCCGCAAGGTATTTTCCAAGGACCGCGTGCCATACTGTAACCGGAAGGGTCATGAGTAACTCTACTGTGCCAACCCTCCTTTCCTCGGCCCAAAGCCGCATCGCTAAGGCCGGCACAAGGAAAAGATAGAGCCAAGGGTGCCATGTAAAGAACGGCTCTAAATCAGCTTGCCCCCGAGCATAGAGATCACCGAGGAAAAAAGTAAAAACACCGTTCAAAAAAAGAAAAATAACGATGAATACGTAGGCTACCGGCGTCGAAAAATAACCTGAAAACTCGCGTCGAAAAATACTCAAAGTCTGGATCATTTTAATTTTGCCTGCCTTTAGTGGAGGGGCTTTGAGTTCTCGGAAGTAGTCAGGTCGCGAAAAACTTCGTCTAGACGCCCACTGTCAACTCCAAGTTCTTCAATTTCCCAGCCCCGATCCTGCAGGTGACGAGTCACCTCCCCAACAATTGATTTACCCCCTTTCGGGAATGCGACAAAGCAGTCGCTAGAAGTTTTGCCTGGCACTAGTTCGACGGCTAGAACGCCTTCCAACCCTTCTAGGGTAACCCGCAAATCGCCGCCACTAGAACTTTTGGCACATACCGTTACGGCATTGCGGTGACGCGATTGGGAAGCCAATTCATCAGGCGTACAATCGGTTATTACCTTTCCGTGATTTATTACCATGGCACGCGTGCATACTGCGTCAACTTCTTCTAGTAAATGGGTGGATATAATGATTGCTTTATGCTCGGACATGGTTCGAATGAGGCCACGGACTTCATGCTTTTGGTTGGGATCCAAGCCATCGGTTGGCTCATCAAGAATTAAAACATCTGGATCGTGAAGCACCGACTGGGCGAGACCGACACGGCGTTTAAAACCTTTCGAAAGCGTCTCTATTGGTTGCACCAAAACGGGCCCCAATCCAAGCTGTCCCACCACCCAGTTAATCCGATCTGTAGCTCTGGAGAAAGGTAGACCTCGCACGCTTGCCGTGAAACGAAGAAATTCGAGAGCGGTCATATCTCCATAAAGTGGTGCCCCTTCGGGCAAATACCCCAAGCGACTACGTGCTCCAATCCCATCCTCTGCGAGGTCATAGCCGCAAACACTGGCGCTCCCGGACGTCGGTGTTAAAAAACCAGTAATCATGCGCATTGTAGTCGACTTCCCGGCGCCATTTGGACCAAGAAACCCCAGTACTTCGCCGCGATTGACCGTGAACGACACGGAATCGACCGCCTGTATAGAGCCAAAATGCTTCGACACTGATTTAACTTCAATCAACGCAGTCATATATTATCGCTTCCTGTTCTATTATCGCTTCCTGTTCATTCCGCTCACGCGTCCACTGTACAGAGCAAATATCCCACAAAGAACGCAGGAAGAGTGCCACAACCAATAACTCCTTTATTCGAAGGGATTAAAACAGACTCGGACCCTTCGAAAGCCGCTAATTTAGGAAGTGGATACGAAACGTTCAAGTGCCTCATCAAACATGAGCAGGGTAACATCTCCAACCATATCAATTAAGTAACACTGCATGTCAATAGTAGTAAGCAAATTCAACGCCCAGAAAATCATCCTCCCGCAAATCACTCAGAATGTCACCACGCTCGATGGAACTAAAAATCTGGAGTTCCAAACTAGCACGTATATTGTCACCAATGCGCCGACTAGCCTCAACAAAAAATTGGCGTGTGCTTTCGTGGAGATCCTGAATCAAACCCGCAAGCGCCTGAGTATCAGGCTCATCATTGAGCGCCAGCCGGAATCCGAAAAACATATCATGCTGAAGTGCGTCCGTCGATTTATTGAGTCGGCTGTCACGCATGTACTCTGCGAGCAGGCCCACATCTGCATTCGTATCAAAAACACCAAAGAAATTGTATTCAAAACCACCAACGAAAGAATAAAAATTCTGCTCCGTACCAAGCTCATTCTTTTGACCTTGGCGAAACAAACTTTCCAATTTCCATAACCAAGCTCCGCTGGTGTGTTGAAGATCCACACTAGACTGATTTATCAGCTCATACTCTGGTATCAACACCAGCGTGCCGTCTGTGCTAAATCCAAGTTTGCTAAGGGTGGGCTCACGATTGGTGCCATAAAAGTGTGATACGCCAGCATCCCAATTACCAAAACTATTACTATACCGGACCGCGAAGTCCGGATGCCATCTTTCGGCACCACTATCAAAACGAGTCTGGCCAGCATCCACCAACAATGAGCCACGCAATCGTCCAGTTCGAGATGTAAAAATTCTTTCCCGAAAATATGGCATTATAAAAATATCGACAAAGCCCCAATCATTGGTCACGGAGAGGTTCACCATTGGCTGGCCGAACTTATCCTCGCCGGCTGGACCCTCAATCACGTCAGTTTGATTTATAACGTCAACCAAGTGCTTGGATTCAGTCACACCCCAAAACACCTTTCCCAATCCAGAAGAAATCATCCAGTTCCCAGGAACTATCCTCAGTAAAAATTCTCGTAGATCAGCGTGAGTACGTCGCGAATCGGCGGCGTCTACACGCACGAAAGGAGTGATAGTCAGGCTGGTATAGTCTGGCCACTCTATATAATACTCAGACTCAACCGCCGCGGACACCTGATGCCGAGACTGGCCGGGAAATACCCCTTCCTCAGGAAACAGTCGGCTATCCATCACGGCATACCCGCGAATTTCTTGAAATTTTGGTAAATAGGGGGTCTCTGAATTATCTGCAAAGCAGTAGCTATTCCCAGAAACCAGAAGTAAGAGTGGCGCCAAAATGCCACGTAAAAAAGAAAATCGCTTTGCCATTCCGGCCCATACCCCTATGTCATTATTACTACGTACAGACCAGAGAAACCGAACACGGACAAGCGAATTAATGCTTGAAATGATTTAAGGCAATAAATACTAGGCAATACATAAAAACGAATGTCTCGGCCTTGAGTCTGGCACCAAATTTCGTTGCGTACCACGCCTTACGGGTATCAAACAAGGATCACGACGGATGGCGGATCAACTACTCACAGTTTACATCGATTATAAAAGTCCATACGCCTATCTTGCCGTAGAACCCACGTGGACGCTTGCACGTGACTACAACGTCACTCTGGAATGGCTCCCCTACACGCTGGACATTCCGGATTACCTGGGTAGCGCTAAAGTGAACAACGATGGGCAGATATTGGAAAACGAGCGCACGCCTCACCAATGGCGAAAAGTGAAATATTCGTATATGGATGCAAGAAGATATGCGAATTTGCGCGGCCTTACCATACGTGGGCCGCAGAAAATATGGGATTCCTCGCTGGCTGGCATCGGTCTTCTTTACGCGCAAAAACACGGCAAATTTAAGGAATATAATGGGTTTGTGTTTGATCGATTCTGGCGTCGTGAACTCGATATCGAAGACGCAGAAGTCATCCAGTCGGTGCTATCGGAAATAGGGGTCGACGCCACCGCCTTTGGCTCTTTTGTCGTGAGTGAAGGCCGATTAATGCACGACCAGATCCGTTCCGAGGCGGAGGAAAAGGGGATTTTTGGTGTTCCCACCTATGTGCTAAACAACGAAATTTTTTGGGGTCGCGAACATCTACCACTAGTTCGTTTGCGGCTCAATGAGATGAAACTCACACGTCCTGGCGTAGATGTAACGGTTGACACGACCCATGCTTGGCGGCCTCTTGGGCCGGGTTGGTAATACTTAGGCTCAATGGTTCCCACAGATCCTCGAGCAAACTCCGCCCTGTCTAAGCCCAACGACAGGATAGAACTGGCGAGTCAAGCTGCTCCGAATCCATCAAAACGCGATGTGATAGCCTTCAGCATAATGTGCTTGGGCATGTACCTCGACCTAACAAATATCCAAATTGTGAATAGCTCTTTCAAAGAGATACAGGGCGGACCAATTTGCCACTACACTGAATGAATAGCGGTAAACGTAGGGCGCCAATGAGTTTGAAAAATGAGGGGAGAGGAGACTAAATTTTCATCTAGGAGACACGCGCGGTAGTATCATCGCAAAATGAAGATAGCCACGCAGGTTACCGAAATATAGTGACCAGCTGGCAATCTGACAATTTACTGATACAAAACTATACTAGTTGACGAATGCCACTCGGTGGGTTTTAGGTTCGAACGGTGACAGAGACACGAAAAAACGGAAACAAGATGAATGGGCAGCAACTGCCCAACGTCTTAGGCATAGCGCTACCCGACCGAAAGATACCTACATTTGAGGTAGGTCCAGGCACAACTGGCGCGAAACAAACATTGCCTTCCGTATCGGTGACCTCGGTCCGAACCGAAGTACCATCGGACGCCCACACAGCACCATACCTTGGAATCGAGCGAGAAGGTAATGCGGTGCTCATCAACTCCGATGGGTTAATTCTTACAATAGGATATTTGTTGCTTGAATCTCACACGGTTTGGGTCCTAGCCGGAGATGGAGGCTGGGTCGGCGCCGATTTCGTGGGATATGATTTTGAATCTGGCTTTGGTTTGGCACGTGCGCGAGAGCCCCTTAATCTGACCCCGATTTCAATCGGAGACTCGGCAACCCTACAGGAAGGGTCGCAGGTTACTGTCGCCGCTCACGGAGGCCAGGAACACGTAATCAACGCCACTATTATCGCTCGACGAGAGTTTGCCGGCTACTGGGAGTACCTTCTCGAAAATGCAATATTTACAGCTCCGGCGCATCCCAATTGGAGCGGGGCAGCTCTAATCGGAAAAGATGGTCTATTGCACGGCATAGGTTCGCTTTTGATTGACGATGCAGGAACT
>CAJWOI010000021.1 GCA_913044255.1 uncultured Alphaproteobacteria bacterium | reverse complement strand
TTTAATGAAACTTCGTTTAGCAACCTGGAATGTAAACTCGGTGCGTCGTCGCCTCGCAAGCCTAAAAAGGCTAACGACGGAGTTTAACCCGGATGTAATTTGTCTTCAGGAAACCAAAGTCGAGGATGCGAAATTCCCGGCCTCAGAGATATCAGAACTCGGGTACAAAAACCAAATTATCTACGGCCAGAAAAGCTATCACGGGGTGGCAATCTGTTCGCGATATGACTTGATCGACGGCAAACGGCGAGATTGGTCGGGAAAGACAGAGGGTCGCCATGTATATTGCCGACTAGATCCAAATATCGAGCTACACAATTTCTATGTCCCAGCCGGGGGTAACATTCCCGACCAAGACGTTAACGAAAAATTTTTGCATAAGCTAAATTTTCTTGAGGAAATGTCGGTCTGGTTTGCAAATAGACGAAGTGCACGGGCCATTTTAGTCGGAGATCTAAATGTGGCTCCTTCAGCAAACGATGTATGGTCACATAGTCGGCTCCTTAACGTTGTAAGCCATACTCCCATTGAGGTGGCGGCATTAAAAAAAATAATGGGAAAAGGAAACTGGGTAGACGCGGTGCGCCACTTCACCCCTGAAACAAGGAAACTCTTTAGCTGGTGGAGCTACCGGGCTCGCGACTGGTCCTCCTCTAACCGAGGGCGGCGACTGGACCATATTTGGGTAACGCCCGGCCTCCTTTCGGCGCTCGACGCTGCGTGGATCTTACGTGATATCCGCGGGTGGCCCGATCCCTCTGATCATGTTCCAGTGTTGCTTGATCTCGATGTCTAGCCATGCGAACGGGAGCCCATTGTAGCAATGAAGTTCCCACTCCTGGCCCCAGGATCTGAGCGGTTAAGTTGTCACGACAGTCTGTTTCGCCAAACACGCTAGACCGATTGCGGCCACATGGAACAATAATTTTTCTTAAGCACTTGCTTTGCTCAGCACGAACTAACGGGGCATGGCCTGTGAACGGGATGCAAATCCAACTCATTTATTCTCGGCCCAATCTAAATTTTCGGACCTCAGCCGTTTATCGACGTAGCCTATAACCCCCCGGCTCAGTTATAAGAATTTCAGATTGCGACGGGACGCTCTCGATTTTTTGACGCAAACGGTAAATATGCGTTGCAAGAGTGTGCGTCGCCACGTTCCCTTTGTATCCCCATACTTTATCCAATAAAACGTCCCGGCTCACTACTTGGTCTTCGAATGAATAAAGTATCTCAAGAATAGATGTTTCTTTTTCCGTCAACCGAATTGCTGTCTCTGTCGCATCATGTACCAAACACTTGTTCTCTGGCCTAAAAGAATACTGCCTGATAGTCATCGCCGAGTGATCCATTAGATCTTGCTCATACGACAGTGAGCGTATACACGCCAAAAGTAAGCCCAAACGGAAAGGCTTAGTGATGCATTGTTCGGGCCTAAAGCCAAGACTTAAAGCGGTTTCTATATCCGCGTCAGTCTCCACAAAAATGATGGCTGGAGTTTGCGGACTACCAAAGCACATTAATTTGTAGACGTCGCCACCATCAAGGTCGGGGACCGTAATATCTGCAAGGATTAAATCAACTTTTTGTTCTTCAAAAAGAGCCTCGGCATCTAGCGCCCTTGACACCCCAACGGTCTCAATTCCCAAGTGCGCCATTATCTGCTCGGCAAGGGACTGACGAAAAGACGCATCCTCCGCCAGCAACAATATCCGCTCTATAGCGCCCGTCTGCCCCATAACTTCCAGGACCTGTTACTACTTCCCAAATCCGAAATAACCTAGTAGCGTCGCATTTGTACGCCGCGCCAAAATCCGACGTAACCCTTAATAAGATCAGCAGCTGACTTGGTATCCGGATAATACCAAGCCGCATCAGGATTGACCTTCCCATCAACAACAATATTGAAGTAGTGGGCGGTCCCTTTCCACACACAAACAGTCGTAGTTTCACTATTCCTGAAATACTCTGATCTCAGCGCGTGACTAGGAAAATAAAGATTACCTTCAACCTCCTGACACTCGCTCGAGTCAGCTAGTACGGCTCCATTCCACAGCGCTTGCGCCACGAGCATCAACCTCCAGAATTCAAATACATGGCCAGACTACACGCCTCACAGTAATCGGGAAAGCGCCGTCCCAGATATGCAGTCCTAGATCTTTCAGAAAGTTATTCTCTATATTGCTTTGCCATCAGCCTCGTATCGTCGTTACTTCATTGATGAATAACCACACACATACACCTTGCCGGCCCATGTCGACTGGCCAAAATTAAAAGAAATTGCACTGCCGTTTGGGTTCAACCATGTGGCCTGTATACATGTGCGTTAGATATCCCTTTGCCCGAAAATCGCCGTCCCAAGCCTAACATGTGTGGCGCCATAGGCGATCGCAATTTCGTAATCAGAGCTCATACCCATACTGAGTGAGGCCAATTCATGTCGTCGAGCAATTTCTCGCAACAAGCCAAAATGCAGCGAGGGTTCCTCGGCAGCGGGCGGGATGCACATTAATCCGCATACAGGTAGCGCAAAGTCTCTTTGGCACTGCCCAATAAAAGCATCGGCCTCGCCTGGCCATACTCCGGCTTTTTGCGGCTCTTCGCCAGTATTTATCTGAATTAAAAGTTCGGGACAGGAGCCTAGGCGATCTCTAGCACGGGCTATAGCTCTGGCAACCTTTGGGCGATCCACTGTCTCGATAACATCGAAGAGTGTCATCGCATCTACTACTTTATTGGATTGCAAAAAACCAATCATATGCAGTCTCGTTTCTGGGTACATAGCTTTCAACTGGGGCCATTTCGCAGCCGCCTCTTGCACTCTGTTCTCACCGAAAACTCGCTGGCCCGCAACCAAAATTGGCTCGATCTTAGTCGACTCAAAAGTCTTGCTCACAGCTACTAACGAAACTGCGCCCGATGCCCGGCCCGATGCTACTGACGCAGCCGCAATTTGTTCCTTGACAATCACGAGATTGACCGTGTTATCGAGACCTTCATGATATTTTGAACTTGTTGGCACGACGGCAAAGCTCTTTCAGGTTAGAAGTCTACTTATGAGCGTAACAAAGCACACGGCGGCTCTCAAACCTCGCGAACGAGATGCGGCTCGGTCTAAGCTAAAAACGTTGCCGCGCTTAATAATGGTCACCGATCGTATTCGCGTCCCAGACGTCATCGGGGCTATAAAAGCCTTACCATCAGACTCTGCCGTACTGTTCCGCGATTATGATATGCCACACCGTTTGGAACTTGGACGGGAGATACGCGATTTATGTCGTCGGCGCAAATTTCGTTTCATTATGGCCGGACATGGTCGTTTCGCCGCGCAGATTCGTGCCGACGGTTTACATACGCCGGAAACGTGCATTCAGGAAGCGCGCTTTTGGCGACAATGGAGGCCGAAGTGGTTCATAACAGTGGCCGCGCACTCACCGGCCGCGCTGTGGCAAGCTGCACGCGCCGGCGCAGATGCGGCGTTGCTATCACCGGTCTTTTCTACCAATAGTCACCCGCGCACAAAACCATTAGGTGCCTTAAACTTTGCTAGAATAGCTTTCCAAGCTCCTCTACCCGTCTATGCATTCGGAGGTATCAACAAGCACACTCTAATACGGCTTACGGGGGCGCCTATCTGCGGTATTGCTGCAGTTAGCGCATTCTCGTCTGTTTAATTCCCCTGTACCCGTTTTACGATACATGCCTGCAAGGCTTCCACTCGACATCAGATGGTACGACAACTATTGTTGCGTCCTACTGTTGCTACCACCTCAGTAAACAAGGACTTCATGCAGCCATGATCAAAGCTTGTCATCGTCGCTTCGATTTTTGGTCAGTTTCGGCCGGGTTTTCGCGCATCTGTCATATGCTTTTGTCGACGATTGCTCTGTCTGCTCTGGTGGCCTGCGATAAATTCGATGATGGCGCTGACCCAACTTATCCAAAACAGCAGGAGAAAACGGTAACTGCGGGTACGAGTTCCGTTCACAGTGGGTCGAATGGCGGCTCTCTAATCGGTGATCTTTTTGCAGAGGATGAAACGAACGTCCTGATGGTTGCTGTGAACGGATATCTTTGGCGTGCATCGCTGGACACGCTTTCATTCATGCCGCTTAGTTCTGCGGACCCGTTCGGCGGAGTTATTATCACAGATTGGTATTCGCCGCCCGAGACACCGGGGGAACGGTTCAAGGTAACCGCCTATATCCTCGACCGCGCCCTCAGGTCAGATGGCATCCGAGTATCCGTCTTCCGCCAAGCATTAATGGAAGCCGGGAACTGGGCAGATGTCCCGGTGCATGAAGGCTTAGCCAGTGATCTTGAAAACACCATTCTAAGCCGCGCACGGGAACTAAAGGTCCGGGCCAAGTCTGGCTAACGTACCCGTGATCACATTTCTTAGGTATCCAGCCTCGTTCGTAATTTTGAATTCCTTATTTCAAATGACTGCCGAGTGAAATTGCATGGCCCGTTATAACGCTCAAGAAACAGAAACAAAATGGCAGGCTTTTTGGAACGAGAACGAAACGTTTGCTACCCGCTCCAGGTGCAACGATGAGAAATATTACATCCTGGAAATGTTTCCCTATCCATCAGGCCGTATTCATATGGGCCACGTTCGAGTGTACACGTTGGGAGACGTGATCGCACGTTACAAAAAAACAAAGGGTTTCGATGTTTTACATCCGATGGGATGGGACGCTTTTGGGATGCCGGCAGAGAATGCCGCAATAGAGCAGGGCGTCCATCCCGCTAAGTGGACATGGGACAACATCGCAACTATGCGCCGACAATTGAGATCGATGGGATTATCCTACGACTGGTCTCGCGAGATCGCTACGTGTTCGCCCGATTATTACGAACACGAACAAAGAATGTTTTTAGATTTGCTGGAGGCTGACCTAGCGTACCGAAAAGAATCCTCGGTTAATTGGGACCCTGTCGACAACACGGTGCTCGCCAATGAACAGGTTATAGATGGACGTGGCTGGCGCTCCGGTGCTTTAGTAGAACAACGCCTGCTCCCTCAGTGGATGTTCAGAATCACGGCGTACGCTGATGAACTTTTGGAAAGTTTGCCGACGCTTGATCAATGGCCAGAGTCGGTACGGACAATGCAAGAAAATTGGATCGGCCGCTCTGAGGGCATGCATATTAATTTCTCGCTGAAGGGCCGTGACGATCATTTACCTATTTTCACAACTCGACACGACACTCTGTTTGGGGCGAGTTTCTGTGCTATTGCCGCGGATCACCCGTTGGCGAAGGAACTTGCCTCCAACAATCCTAAACTCGCCGAATTTATCAACGAATGCAGTCAATTGGGAACCACGGAAGCAGCCTTAGAAAAAGCCGAAAAGGTTGGTTTTGACACAGGGCTTGTTGCTCTACATCCTTTCAATAGGAACCGAGAACTAATTATTTTTGTTGCCAATTTTGTGCTCATGAATTATGGCACTGGGGCGATTTTCGGTTGCCCGGGCCACGACCAACGTGACCTAGATTTTGCCCGAAAATACGGCCTAGATGTTCTCCCGGTGGTTTGTCCCCACAACTGCGCCGGGTCTGAGTTCATTGTTACCGACAAAGCCTTCACCGGAGACGGTCGGCTAGTCAACTCAGATTTCCTGAACGGTCTTTCTGTTAAAGATGCTCAGAGTGCTGTTGCCGAGCGCCTAGTGCAGGATAATCAAGGTACAACCCACACTAATTATAGGTTACGTGATTGGGGCGTTTCTCGACAACGATACTGGGGATGTCCAATCCCGGTGCTGCATTGCCAAGAATGCGGAATAGTGCCGGTACCCAGAAACGAGCTGCCAATCCTGTTGCCGGAAGACGTCGAATTTGACAAGCCTGGTAACCCCTTGGAATTACACCCGACGTGGAAATTCATTCAATGTCCCCGCTGCGACTCTTCTGCCGTACGAGAGACAGACACCTTTGACACATTTGTTGATTCCTCCTGGTATTTCTGCCGCTACGCGTGCCCCGACGCTGAGACACCCTTAGATGCGCAAGCGCTCAGTGCCTGGCTTCCTGTGGATCAATATGTTGGTGGCATAGAACACGCTATCCTCCATCTGTTATATTCACGATTTTTCATGCGCGCAATGCGCGCTTGCGGCCATGTAGAATTTGACGAACCTTTCACCGGATTACTAGCCCAAGGCATGGTTTGCCACGAGACGTATAGTGATGCAAAAGGTTGGCTATTCCCCGAAGAAGTGGAGCAAAACCAACGAGGCTCGCTAGTGCGACGCGACAATCAAGCGCCAGTAATCGTTGGTCGCTCCGAAAGTATGAGCAAATCGAAAAAGAATGTGGTTGATCCCGAAACTATCATTGGAACATACGGCGCCGATACTGCTCGACTTTTTATTTTATCAGATAGTCCCCCCGAACGAGACATCGAGTGGAGCGAGTCGGGTATCGACGGTGCGTCCCGCTTTCTCCAGAGACTCTGGCGCATAGTGAATGAACCAAAGGTGCCTTTGGCCCCAAAAGACGTGCCTATGCCAAGCAACATAGAAGGAACGTCTTTAGTGTTGCGTCGCGAAACCCACAGAGCAATTTCCGATGTTACAAATGATATTGAGAAATTTAGATTCAACCGAGCTGTCGCACGAATCCGTGAACTAACGAATATGATTGTTGGATTTGAATGTGACGATGAAGCCGGATCGTGGGTTCTGCGTGAAGCTTTGGAAACTTTGGTTCAACTAATGGGGCCGATGATGCCACACATTGCAGAAGAAATGTGGCAGTTGCTCGGCTACGAACCAAGTATCCTAAATTATCCTTGGCCGGAGCCGGACGTTGCCCTTATTGCCACAGAAACTGTAACTGTGGCGGTTCAGGTAAACGGAAAATTACGCACAACGTTAACTTTGCACGTGGATGCTGACCAGGCTACCGCCAAAAGCCAGGCCCTAGCAGAATCTTCGGTAGTCGCCTCCATACGCGGTCGGGCTATCCGCAAAATCATCGTTGTTCCAAACCGAGTAATAAATGTGGTGGTTTAGCAGAACATTGGGGCTGCTCGCACTATTTGCAGCCATTCCTGGGTGCGGGTTCCAACCTATTTATGCGGAACGGGCAGGAGATGCTGTACTTACCAGATTGGCAGCGATTGAAGTATCTCCGATGCGAGGCCGCCTTGGCGTTGAAATGTATAATCATTTGCGCGACGGCCTGTCACCAGGAGGCAAACTAGTATCTCCTACGTACCAATTGCAATTGCAATTCCAGACAAATCGAGTGGCATTGATTACGGAACCGGATAGCCAGGTGCGCCGTTTCAACCTAGCAGTTACTGCAACCTATGAACTATCTGAAATTGAGTCCGGGCGTCTACTCAACTCCGGAACGGCCCATGTCGTCACCAGTTACAACGTGATTAAAACAAATAACTTCGGTACGGCAATCGCCGAGCAAGACGCTCAGCTTCGCGGTATCCGACAGATCAGTCAGCAAATCGTCTGGACCCTGACAGTATTTTTTAAACAGTTATCACCGGACACTACGCTGAATTATGAAAATCACCGCACGACAAGTTGAGTCTCTACTCGAGAATCCGGTGCCCAGTCTGCGTGCAGCCCTGTTGTATGGTCCCGACCAAGGGTTAGTACGGGAAAGAGCCGATAGAATAGCCCGCTCCATAGTAAAAGATTTGTCGGACCCCTTCCGTATCTCTGACCTCTCTGCTGCCAACATCAAAAATAGTCCTGATCGACTCTTGGACGAAGCAGCAGCCCTCTCCATGACGAGTGGCGCACGGATTGTGCGAGTGCGAGGCGCTACTGACGAACAGGCTTCACTTTTTTCGAATCTGCTTGACGTCGAACAACAGTTATCATTGGTGATCGCTGAAGCTGGTGAATTGCGGCCCCGTTCCGCATTGCGAATTCTGTTCGAGAAATCTGAACATGCCGCCGCCATCGCTTGTTATTTAGATGACGCAAGTGGACTAGACCATTTAATTCATGAGATCTGCCAAGCCCATAGCCTCACTATCACGCCAGATGCTCGTCGTTATCTTCTGAACAATCTTGGGTCTGATCGCCTGGTGAGCCGCAGCGAGCTCGACAAACTTGTACTTTACTTGGGTGAATGTCACCAAATAACCAGGGCTGCTGTTTCAGCTGTTGTTGGCGACAACGGGGAGGCCACCTTGAACGGTTTTGCCATGGCAGTTGCCGGTGGTAATCACCGACAAGCGGCCCGCGCTCTTTCTCGGCTGGGGCTAGAAGGCATGACCCCAATACAGGCCATTCGTGGCACCCTACGTCACCTACACCGCATTCATTTAGTAACCACACTGGTCGCCTCAGGCGAAAGTATCGGTCGCGCTGTTAGTAGCCTTCGCCCACCAGTCCATTTTTCTGATAACAATACTTTTCAACGGCAAGCGCTTGCTTGGCCCGCGAAAAAATTGCGAAGAGCCATGAACATACTGCTCGAAGCGGAAACTGAATGTAAAAGCCGGAGCAGCATCGCCACCGTAATTGCGAACATGGCATTTTTACGAGTCATCAATGCAGCGCGGCAGTTAAAAATTCGATGACTGATGTGCTGCTTGCGGATTTTGTAGTTTGGCGATTAACCGTTCCCGTTGTGATAGGCTTCCGTAAGCGATACGTACGTCGCCACGATCGCCTTCACCACTGATCGTAACTTTAAAGCCGAGGAAAAGGCTCAGTGCTGCCTCTAGCTCCAATGTGTCTGCGCTTTTTCCCTTACCGGACGTACTCTTTACGCCAGATTTGCTCACCAATTTTTCAGTTTGCCTTACGTTAAGATGTTGTTTTATAACGATTTTAGCCATCGCCACCGGATCTTTCGCAGCCAACAAGGCACGAGCGTGTCCAGCTTGCAAAGCGCCCTCCTCCAACCATTTTTGAACGGGCTCGGGTAAGTTGAGTAGTCGAACGACATTCGCAACGTGGCTCCGACTCTTACCAACTTGCCGCGCAATACTGTCTTGACTTTCTCCGAAGTCATTGATTAAGCGCCTATATCCGCGCGCTTCCTCTATTGGGCTGAGGTTCTGGCGCTGGATGTTCTCAATCAAGGCTATTTCAAGTGTTTCTCGGTCGCTTAACGTTCGAATTACCACCGGTACTTCGTGACACTGAGCCATTTGGGCGGCACGCCAACGGCGCTCACCGGCAACAATTTGATATCGACCAACATGCGTCGGATCGGGTCGCACCAAAATGGGTTGGAGCACTCCCTTTTCCCGGATCGAGGCAGCCAACTCTTCCAGTTCCGTTGCATCAAAATATTTCCTGGGCTGTTGCGAGCTTCCCCGAATTAAGTCGAGCGTTAGGGTTTTAAAGCCCCGCTCATTACCGCCAATCAAACTCTCCGCGGTACTTTTCCCGAGCAAAGCGTCGAGGCCCTGTCCGAGACTATGTGTTTTCGAGCTCATGCTGCCGGAACCTCCACCTCTCGCTGTCGAATTTCCTTTACGAGCTGCATGTAAGCGAGGGCGCCACTGGACCTGTGATCATAAAGCAGCACTGGCTTACCATGAGAAGGTGCTTCGGACACCCGAACGTTTCTTGGGATGACCGTATCGTATACTTTTGAGCCGAAATGGGCCCGCACGTCTGCAGCGACCTCGGCCGACAATTTATTTCGCTGATCATACATGGTCAGCAGTACTCCCTTGATCTCAAGATTGGGATTGAAGTTTGCACGCACTCGCTCAACCGTGCGCATTAACTGGGATAAGCCTTCGAGCGCAAAAAACTCACACTGCAGGGGAATCAACAGCGCGTCGACCGCGGCCATAGCGTTTAGGGTGAGGATCCCCAACGACGGTGGGCAATCAATCAGCAACTCATCATAAAACTCGGTGATGCCCGCAAGCCGATCACGAAGGCGGAAAGCCCGGTCCGGCTTATCTACGAGTTCTAATTCGGCGCCTGTCAAATTAATATCGGACGGCACCAAATATAACCCTGGCACTTCGGTTGACATAGCTGCCTGATCGACAGTCACCGCGCCCATTAGAACATCATATGCAGTATGGGTCCGTTTTCTCGTCGGGATACCAAGGCCAGTACTCGCGTTTCCTTGGGGATCAAGATCGACAACCAGTACCCTCCGCTCGAGTGCCGCAAGGCCAGTCGCCAAATTGATAGTCGTTGTTGTTTTACCCACGCCGCCTTTTTGGTTGGCGATGGCGATACGATGGGCCCCTCTCGGGGCATGTTGCGTTTGACTATCAGTTGTCATTAGCACGCATTAGTTCTCGTACCTCCAACACAGCCCCGCTCGGGTCCGTGCGGCTCTGGTGTCTATACACTTGCATTGTCCAGTCTTTAGACGCTTGGGTCAATTCTCGTTCGAACGATCGGCCCTTATGGAGCAGCGCCACGCCCCCCGGCTTCAACCAACGACGCACGGACCCCAAGAGCTTAGATAAGGGCGCTACGGCTCGTGCAGTCACAACATCTGCCAATACTGGTGCAGAAACTTTTTCAAATCTAGCGTTGGTTATCCGAGCCGGCGTTCCTGTCGCTCGCGCTACTTCGCCTAAGAAGGAACATTTCCGTTTATTACTTTCGAGCAACTCCACACCAGACTGTCCCATAATGGATAGAACCATGCCAGGAAAACCAGCACCGCTGCCTAAGTCGACAAGTCGTCGGGTTTTCGGGTGACAGAATTCACTCAGCTGGGCAGAATCAAAAAAATGACGGTGCCACAGATCATCAAGACTGCCCCTTCCTATCAAATTTATTTGTTGCTGCCACCGGCGCAAGCATTCCGCATACGTTTCAAATTTTATCAATGTTTCACGTGAAACACCGGTTCTGACTTGAAATTCCTTGGGCCCAAAATTCCCAGATATCATTTGCGCCGGTATCATTAGTTATTGAGGGCGGATTTCTGCAGTTCGCCGGCGCAAATGCACCATAAGCGCCGTCAACGCCGCGGGCGTGACCCCTGGAATACGTGCAGCACCTGCAATTGTGGCAGGGCGGGCTTCCAACAGTTTCTCTTGTGCTTCGCGCGAAAGGCTGCTCACCGCAAGATAGTCTATTTCGTTGGGTATCTTTCGGTCACAATCTCTGCGATAAGCATCGATATCGGCTTCTTGGCGCTCCAGGTAACATGCATATTGAGCTTCAACCTCGACTTGCTCGACAATTTCAGCCGTTATCTGGCGGAGTTCGGGCCATATTGATGATAGCCGTGCCATATTTATTCCTGGGTAACCTAACAATTCTGTCGCCCGACGGGCCACACCGTCTGAACGAACCCGCAGACCACGGTTTTGGGCTTGAGCCGGAGTCAATGACAGAGTCTCCAAAAGCTTCCGGGTTGAACAAAGCGCTTCTTTTTTGGCCCCGAAGGCAACCGAACGCGTGCGGCTGACGCAGCCAGCGCCAATCCCAGTTTCAGTAAGGCGAACATCGGCGTTATCGGGGCGAAGTCGCAAACGATATTCTGCCCGTGACGTAAACATGCGATACGGCTCACTTGCTCCCAACGTAACCAGGTCATCAATCATAACCCCAATCAGGGCATCCGCACGATCAAGAATCAGTGGGTCCTGCGCTGCGGCCGCACGAGCAGCATTTAAGCCGGCCAAAAGCCCCTGTGCAGCGGCTTCTTCATACCCAGTAGTACCATTAATTTGCCCAGCGAAATATAGCCCCGGGACCCGTTGGGTTTCTAGGCTTGGCTGCAATTCTCGCGGATCGACAAAATCATACTCGACTGCATATCCCGGTCGCCGAAGTTCGGCGTGTTCGAGCCCGGGGATGCTTTGCACCATTGCACTTTGTACATCGCGCGGCAACGAGGTCGAAATCCCGTTCGGGTAAACGGTATCATCGTTGAGTCCTTCTGGCTCTAAAAATACCTGATGGCGACCACGATCAGCAAAACGTACCACCTTGTCCTCGATAGATGGGCAGTAGCGTGGTCCAGGGCAGCCGATAGCGCCCGAGTACATAGGAGCCCTATGCAAATTAACTCGGATGAGCTGATGGGTGGCTTCGGTCGTGCCAGTTATGTGGCAGACGACTTGTGGGGTCGAGATTTTTGGCGTCAGATAAGAAAATGGGCGCGCTGGATCATCGCCATGCTGAGAGATTAGCTGGCTATAATCTATTGAATTTCCGACGAGACGTGGTGGAGTACCCGTTTTAAGGCGTCCCAAGCGAAACTTAAGCCCCCGAAAAGTCGTAGACAGGCCTATCGCCGGAGACTCCCCGGCTCTTCCGGCGGCAATCTTTTCTTCCCCAATATGTATTACTCCGCCCAGAAACGTACCAGTTGTTATTACAATTTTCGCCGCGGATAGTTGGGTCCCATTCCCACACACTACACCTGACAAACGGCCAAAACGATCAAATTTTAGGTCCTCTACCCCACCTGCCAGCAGGGTCAAATTTTTCTGACCTAACAATAAGTTTTGTATGGCAGATCGGTATAGCTTTCTATCCATTTGAGCACGCGGACCCCTTACCGCGGGCCCTTTGCTGGCATTGAGAACCCGAAACTGAATCCCAGCAATGTCGGCGGCCCTGCCCATTAGACCATCCAATGCATCGATTTCTCGTACCAACGCTCCTTTTGCCACCCCTCCAATGGCTGGATTGCACGACATTTCCCCAATCGTCGCTAATTTATGAGTAAGTAATAGGGTTTTAGCTCCGACACGAGCGGCCGCCGCGGCCGCTTCGCATCCTGCATGGCCACCTCCCACCACGATCACGTCATAGGATGCCTTATTGCTTGCCCGAATCAAGGAATTGCTCATACGCATATTTACGAATTTAAGGAGGGAACTAATCGCTGTCAAAGGCGCATCTTGTTTCACGTGAAACGCTTTTGGCCGGCAGAATAAACACTCTATTGTCTATTTTAACAAAACATTCTATAAAGAAGTAATTACCGCATAGTATTTTTAGCGCATTATTTCCCAATACAAAACTCCCGGAAAATAACATCAAGGATATCCTCGACATCCACGCGTCCGGTAACACGCCCCAGGGCGTGAGCCGCATGCCGGAGTTCCTCCGCGGCCAACTCAGCACCAACCGCATCCTCAAACCGGACCAGCGCATCTCGACACTCCACAAGCGCGTCCCGATGCCGTTGTCGGCTGAGAACAGGACCACCGCTTCCTAACATCAATTGGGCAGCTCGTGACTCGAGCTCCCTCATCAAGTCCTCTAAACCAGCACCACTCTTACAAGAAACCGATACTGCAAGACAGTTCCCGACCATGTTAGGCAGTCCACCGCGGCTCAGATCAACTTTGTTGAACACTGCAAGACCCTGCGCGCCCATCAGGGTCAAGGTAAAACTATCAAGGCTTGGGAATCCCGAAGCATCAAACACCCCCACCACGAGATCCGCCAGTTCGGCGGCCTTGCGAGCGCGACGCATCCCTTCACACTCCACGGGGTCCACACTTTCCCGCAAACCAGCTGTGTCCACTACCGTTATGGGATAGCCCGACAGATCCAACTGAACTTCTATAATGTCTCGAGTAGTACCAGCGATATTGTGCACTATGGCAACGTCCCTGCGTGCCAGCTGATTGAGAAAGCTTGATTTCCCAACGTTTGGAGCCCCAACTATGACGACTCTGGCCCCGTTCCGCACTCTCTCGCCCTTTCGATGATCATCAAGGTGCGCGGCAATTTCCCCTGCCAACTCCGTTACATCCGTCAACACCCTCTTCATCAGACTGCCGGGCAAATCCTCATCCACAAAATCTAACCCCGCCTCCAGATATGCCAAACTACGCAGCAAGCGTTCACGCCAGCCTTCATACGCGGCACCAAGTTCCCCATTTAACTGCCGCAGGGCCTGCTTCCGTTGCACCTCTGTTTCCGCAGCAATGAGATCCGCCAAGCCTTCCGCTTCCGTAAGATCAAGCTTCCCGTTCACAAATGCTCTGCGAGAAAATTCGCCCGGCTCCGCCGCACGTAGACCCGTGAAAGTGCCGAGTTCCTCCAACAATGCTGTTACTACAGCTCGCCCACCATGAACATGAAACTCCACTATATCTTCGCCGGTAAAGCTATGCGGGCTCGGAAACCAAAGCACCAATGCTGTGTCAAGTAGCTCGCCGCCAGTCAGACTACAAAGTTCCACCCGAGTAGCCCGTCGAGGCACCGTCTTCCTGCCGGCCAGTCTTCCTAAAACAACGCCGGCACACGATCCTGATACCCGCACTACAGCCACTCCCGCGGCACCGACGGATGTAGCCTCAGCGTAAATTGTCTCGGGCGGGCGGCCGCTAGCGGCCTTGCCTACTGCTGTCATTAATTACCCTGCAAACTATATAATAAGAAGCTCACTACTCATCTGGCATCAACATTAAACGCCTTACGCGGCTGCCTTCTACCAAGTGAGTTTGCAAAACTTCGTCTATATCTTGCTTGGTCTGACAGCGGTACCACACTCCTTCTGGGTAAATCACCACGGTCGGCCCCAGCTCGCACCTATCCAAACACTGGGACGCGTTGATCCGAACATCGTTTAAGCCAAGCTCTTTAGCTCGTGCCTTCATGTGTGCGCGAAGCTCCAGACTTCCTCTGTCTGAACAGCACCCCCGAGGATGTCCTTTCGGCCTGACATTCACACAACAAAAAACATGGGCCCGGTAGAATGGCGAAGGATCATTGTCACTATTCTCCAAATTGTTATCCTCTAACTTCAGTTTCTCACCCCACACGACAACTGTTGGGTACAAACAGTCGGATATGGGTCAAAAAGCGAAACCGGTTGTACAAGGGTGCGAATCAGGCGCAAAATCTTTATCAACTAACGCCAAGACTAACCTAAGTTTTTCAGGAAAAATAGATGCCATACTTTGTCTTCTCCGGAAGAAGCCGGAGAATTTTTGCGCACCCATTAGAACCGTCGGCACAACCTCTTTCCAAGTTAACAACGCTGGACTACTAATCTGTGACGAAAGTGGGCTCGCCACCATATCTACGTGGATCAGTTTGATCATGCCAAATGCGATAAACATAAACACGCCGATAGGAATGCTCCGCATTACGGGAAGCAATGCCATTACTGGCCTAGAGTGGGGCGCAAAAGTCGACTCGCCGCCAAGTTCCTTGCTCGCTGAGGCGAAACGACAGATTGACGCATACTTTCGAGGCGAGTTGCGGGAATTTGACCTCCCCCTTTCACCTAGGGGCACTCCATTCCAATGCGAAATCTGGGAGCGCCTAAGATCAATCCCGTATGGCAAAACAATGACCTACGGCTCCCTCAGCAAACGCCAGCGCACCAGCGCGCGCGCGGTAGGAGGAGCGTGTGGCGCCAACCCAATTCCCCTGATCATTCCTTGCCATCGAATAGTCGGGCAGAATGGACAGTTGACCGGATATAGCGGGCGGGGTGGAATCCAAACAAAACACCAACTTCTCTTGTTGGAGAAACGGTCCTTAGAAGAGTGCCGTCGTACATGTTGAAATTAGTCGACTCTCTAGGCTCACTCCACGCTATTTGATGGGTGAGGCCACATTATTCTTAACCTCGAGCTAGATTCTACCTACTCAAATCTGTCATACAGTAGCCCAACCAGTCACTCTTTGGAGATTGAACATGAAGTGTAGTGCTATCGTTGTCCACGAAACAGGCGGACCCGACGTCATGCAGTGGGAGGAAATTGAGATCGGCGATCCGAAACCAGACGAAGCCTTGATTCGCCATACCGGGGTCGGCATGAACTTCATCGACGTTTATTTTCGGACAGGATTATATCCAGCTCCGACCATGCCTCTTTGTCCCGGTATGGAAGGCGCAGGTATTGTTGAAAAGATAGGCAACAACGTAACAGAAGTCCGGGTCGGCGATCGCGTAGCCT
>CAJWOI010000020.1 GCA_913044255.1 uncultured Alphaproteobacteria bacterium | reverse complement strand
GATTCTGCGTAAGAACTGCATTGAAGCAAGACGAAAACCAAATAAAACACTTGATCAACTGGAAAAATAAACAGGGTATCTCAGTAAGAGATCGAAGGGCTGGGAACGTATCTGCATACTTACAAAGTTCACGGCATAGATCTTGAACTGATAGTAGCAAAAGCTGTTTCCCTAAGCGATGAAGAAGATCTGGGGACTATAACGTCTGTTGATATATCTGAAATCGGTAATTTTCGAATCTTTTTTAGCCGAGGGCTCTTTCTCAAACTAGATAGAAAAGGTCAAGCGCTTCAAATAATAAACTTAAATTCTACTTTAACAAATCTCTACATTGAAGATCACGATGCCGGCATACGGGGGGGCGTGTGGTTTTCTGATCGTGATGTGGCATTATATCATACAAAGCAGGATGAAAAGGGGCTCAGTGTTGCAATCAGCACATTGAGGATCGACGGTAATAAAAGTAGTGTTGTAGACAATAGACAATTGGCCCGACTAAATCCTTATCCTGGGGTGGCAGATGGGGAAACAAGTTCTTTGGGAGGTGGTATTGCTGCACGAGATAACACAATATATTTAGCACTGGGCACTGGTGCCGCGAACTCGGATCTGGATGCTTTTACTGTCGCTCAAAGCGATAGTTCATATCTAGGTCATGTTATCAAGATAAAAGTCCAAAAAAGCGAGGCCGGGTATTTATTGCAAGACATCGAGTCGTATTCCAAGGGGCACCGAAACCCTCAGGGGTTAAAATTTATTCAGGAGCGCCTGATAGCCGTAGAGCATGGCCCTCGTGGCGGAGACGAAGTAAATATAATTGAACCAGGCAGCAATTATGGGTGGCCAAAATTCTCTCATGGAATACCTTATAATGAAAAACTAGACGTAGAAACCTACCGCCAAAATGGATCGTATAAATCACCAATATATTATTTTACACCTTCCCTTGGCATCTCGGATTTAACGGATTGCCCATTTTCAGTCGACCAACTGTATTCTAATTGTATTTTGATTTCCTCGATGATAAGTGGCACATATCATATATTAAAATATGAAATTAATGATACTGAACTTAGGATTTTAAGTGATGAAAGCATTAAGTTTGGTGACCGAATCAGAAAAATTCTTAGTGAGGAAAATAGAATCTATCTATTTACCGATTCTCTGTTTTTGTATGAAATTGAATATATAAGAAAAAGGCCAAGATAACTTGATAATCTTGTAGTTTGTTGGACAGAACCGGAGATCAAGGCCTGGTTGCGAGGAAGAATGCTGCCAAAGATTTAGCCTGCTCTACCTAAAAAATATCAAAACAGATTTTCCTTTTCCCAAAAACAAACAACAATAATCAGCGTCGCCTATATTTGAAAACAACTTCATGACGTCCTTTAGGGATTCCCACACCCAAAAAAGTGTGGTTGGCGGGAAACAATTGCGCGGGAATTCGGTCAATCTCAACAAACCAAAAAGGATCCCACGCATTAAACCCAATTAACAGGCCGTCTTTTTTTGCTTTTGTTTTCAACCTAATTTCATCACTCCTGATGAAAGAATTTATCAAAGAATTCGACCATCATTGGGCAGGAAAAGTAACAAGAACGCGGGAAGTTTTTGAAGTAAAACAATCGTTGAATACGAGCTAACGAAATAAGTTTGCCGCACCTTGTTAATCAACGAATTCGCTTCAGCGGATGGCAATATGTTTTATGCTCGTTTAGCATTAAACATAGTTCCTTGGCCTCTTTGATGGAGGCAAATGGGCCGACTTCGATACGATAAAAAATACCCTTGTTGGGAATAAGGACCCGCGAAATTTCCCGCGACAAGTAATTGAGTATTGCACCATGTTGCGTGGCCAACTGTTCCCATCCATTTTTAGCCCCTTCGATTTTTCGGTAAGAAGCCAGATGGGCCATAAATACAGTCCTCGGCTCTCCTTCCTTGTCTAACTCATCTTGCGGAAGTGGCTCGGTTCTCGGCATCTGGTCGAGTGCCGACAAAGAGGATGTGGCATCGGGAGGAGCCTTATTTGCGGCGGCCTCATTTTTTGCAAGTGTTGCTATCTCTTTGGTCCCGTCATCAATTCCCACGAGTGCGTCTGCAAAACGATCGTGTTCGATCATGTCTTCCATGTAGTTCTTTATTTTAGCTACATATGGAATAAAACATGATGACCACATCAAACCATGACCATCGCGTGCACCCGGACAAGATCCAGGAAGTTCCATAAATTGAACACCATCAATAGATTCCAAGAACTTAAGTGATTTCGGTGTTTCAAATGGATCTCCAGGACTTGATAAGACGAGCGTATTGATTGTTGTTGCTGATTTTAACTGATAAGCAAAATATTGAAATTCTTTAGCGATTAAACTTCCTTCTTCTTGAAATCTTTTTATGTCACAGCATGCAGGCATCAGCGCTATGGAGGCCTTGATTAGTTCATCGTTGAAGGCGGCTATCCTAAGAGCGTTCCACCCACCCCATGAGTGTCCCATCGTGAAAATATTTTCCGGGAGAACGCCCATATCAATAAACTTTTTCACTAAATTTACCGTTGCTTGCTTGCGATTAAAATAAACCGCATTGCCACACAATGGCTTATCTCCAACAAATTCCTCCAGATTCATAAATTCGGATCTCTCACAAAATTTTCCACCCACTCGAGAATGTTCACAATTCATGAACACTTTTATTTCCTTGCCGTTTATTTTTTGGCCCGACAACTTCGAGATATGAACAATATTTCCTTCTTGATTGCAGGACTTTTCGTATATGCCGCTTAGACCATGATTAAAAATTACGAGAACGGTATTAGCAGGATCATCAATATTGTCACTCCTGATTACCTTAACGTTGTCTCTATGATTATAGATAAAACCACTTTCCATATTTACTATGGGTAGAAACTTCCCTCCCTTTGTATCGATTGCGTCTGTCGTATGTGTCCTGTCTGACACATACGCACATGACGATATTAAAAGGAGACAATATAATAATATTGAGGGGATAAAACTCTTCAGCACAGTTAATCGTCCAATCTTTCAGTTTTAACGAAAATTTATCCTGAAGTTCTGTAAAAATGTTCCGACATGTTTGATGTTACATCGCCGTGCGCCCCCATATTGTACAACTTACTACTTTCCATTTATTGATCCAAAGGCCGGAAATGAGGTACGACATACGCCTCTTTCGCTCAACTCCCGATAGTCCCTACGAATGAAAACCTTTGGAACCATTTTAGTTTCTGCAGCATTTCTTCTTTTCTGGCTCGGAGACGAAACGACAGACGCCTTCGATAAAAATGACTTGCAGCGGTTGAAAACGACAAATAACTGCCCATCGTGTGATTTGCGGGCGGCAAACCTTAACTGGGCAGATTTGCGTGAGGCGAACCTTGCACACGCTGATCTACGGAAGGCCCAACTTTTTATGGCGAATCTCAGAGGAGCCAGTCTAACTGGTGCAAACTTGGCATATGCAAACTTGGCAGGCGCCCGCTTGGTAGACGCCGTAGTAAGTGAGATCAACTTCAAGGGTACAAATCTTAGAAGTATAAACATGAAGAAGCTCAACTTGCAGGGGATCGATTTTAGAGGAGCGGTACTAGTAGGAACCAATTTTTCTAATGCCGACCTAAGCAACACAGACCTTCGCGGCGCGTGGTTATACCACGCGAATTTGGAGGAGGCTGACTTGAACGGAGCAGATCTATCAACTTCCAAGGTTTGGTATCACCAGATAACAAAAGCTATTTCTTGCAATACTAAGTCGAGATTTTGGGATGTCATCAATTCAGGCTGCGTGGGAATGTGAAACGCATCGCGCGGATACGCAATTGTTCGTTTGAATACAGAAAATTATGAAAAATTGGGAGGAGTGGAATGGATCCCCTTTCCGCTTTCGGGTTGTTGGCAGTGACTGCCATGCTGATATTTTACGCACTGGAGGCTCGGAGCCCGTGGTTTGTGTTTGCATTTGCATGCGCATGTGGACTGGCTTCAATATACGGTTTCGTGCAGGGAGCGTGGCCCTTCGGGCTAGTGGAGGTGGTGTGGATGCTGGTCGCATTGCACCGCTGGCGGCGCTACACCAAAAACTCATAACAGGTGTATACAAACGTTCCTGGGAGTATAGACCCCCATTTAAACGCTCAGCGTAACCCTAAATAACGCGCAATTTCTGTCTAATTTCGAACGATGCGTGGCCAAATAGAATTCATTGGTTTAACGAACGAAATTTCCGTGAGCACACGCTGAAAGTAGGTGTGACATTACCCCTAATACCACTCACATTTAGTGATGGCCTGGAGGGTCTTGTCGCTGCACAAAGCCGCCCACTCATATACGGCAGCATCCTTAATAAACCCGCCTTCAACTACGGCTGTAATGACCGGCTCAGAAGTGACCGGACCTTGCTCATCGGTTAAGGGGCCGAAGCTGAAGTCAATTTTCCCACTCCTATGAAAATCCGTAAAAACCCCCGCCTGCTCCGCATTTTCTAAGGCTTCTTCCAGTCTGCAAGGTTTCGTTGGCGCATAGAGCTCAAACTCTTTGACAGGAACAGCGAGCGGTAGCATGTCGTCTACGTCAAAGCGCATCCTTTCACTTAATTCGTAATGCAACTCATCGTTTACTGCTTCCTGTTCTGTGAGTACATATCCCTCCATCTCAGCATTCTTGATAATATCTTCAGTTGCCTCTTCCGCACTCTCTAAACGCTCTTTGGCATTCCAATTTAAATAAGCGTGAAATGCGTCGTCGTGCTCGTCAACCCAGTCACAATTGGTAACTAAAGAAAGAATGAATTTGACAGTATCGTCATCGTAAGCTCCACGATTCGATCCGCCTCGCACCCAACCACCTTCTACGGAAATGCTAGCTTTACATCCGAAATGCTCGCACCAAAATTGGGAGGCATCTCCCGTAGAAACCTTAATGCCGCGGATTTCGGAATTCTTTTGCGCTTGCTCCAATGTACAACGCCTTTTTGGGATGTAATAAGTGGTCATAGTCCCTCCTGTCAGTTTTGAGGTTCCAGCCGCTCCATCGGCTTCTTAGATTATGAGAAAATCATAGGCTTATAATAAGTCAAAAACCGGGGTATAACGATCCAAACAACTTGGGAGGCCGAAACCGCTTATGGCGTACAGCAAGCTCGCAGTGTCCCTGAAACTCGCGACCGAGCTTCAATCGAGCTCCCTTGGCCTGACCATCGAAGAAATGATGGAACGAACGGAGAGATCTCGAAAGACGGTAGAAAGGATGCTCAACGGATTGTATGAGCTTGGATTGAAACCAAAGACATCTTCACTGGAAGGGGATCATCATCTGACAAAACGGTGGCGCTTAGACGGCCTCCCTTCGGCTCTGTTGTCTTTAAATGTGAAAGAACGTTCCGCTATCGAACGACATCTTCAGACGCTACCGGACAGCGTAGAGAAACAAGCTCTAACTAAAATTCTTGCGGATCAAAAACCACTTTCTCAGCACCTAGCGATCGACCAGGAGATGTTGATTGAACGGGAGTCCCACATTGGAAAAGTGGGACCCAAGAGCCGGGTTGATGACAGCCTTATGGGTATTTTGGAAAGTGCCCTAAAAGGATTCGAAGAACTAAATTTGCTATATCGTGCAGTTGCCAGGCCAAAGGCAACTTGGAGAATTGTGCGGCCGCTCGGGATGCTTTTCGCACGGTTTGGTTATCTTGTTGCATCATCCGGCGACCGCACACCCGTCACGTATCGCTTGGATCTCATAGAGAGGGCCAAACTTGCAGGGACTTACTTCGAGGCAAAACCCAATTGGAATTTCAAAGATTGGACTACAGAGAGCTTCGGGGTATTTCATGGCGACGAGTTGTTAGAGGTGAAACTGCGTTTTAACAAAGTGGCTGCGCAGCGCGCTGAGACTATCCAGTTCCATCCTTCCCAACTCACTCAAAAAAACAAAGACGGCAGTCTTATCGTATGGCTGAAATGCCAAGGACACCGAGAACTAATTCATGAACTCTGTCACCCTGATTGGCTGGGAAACGTGACTATCGAGGAGCCTGAGAGCCTAAAAGTTGAATACCAAAGCTATCTCTCAACATTGAAAAAGGCCGTAACCAGAACAACTAGTTTATCTATGGGAGCAGGCTGAAGTACGCATTTTGCCGAAAACAAACTGCAACGAAATCGTGGCGGCGAGTTTCAACAAGGCTCGAACTCCTTCAAACTACCGCTTGATGATTCTCAGTCATTATAACAAAATTTTTATTTTTAAGTATTGCTTCGTTACAGGGTTGGCACACAAAATCATACCCCATTCCTAATCCAGCGTGGCCGTTCCCCTTTTACGACTACAGAGCGTACGTTTTCGTGAGCCCATTCCCAAGTTCGCATTGCTGTTGGATGGGTAACGCCCGCAACATGGGCTGTTAACAAACAGTTAGGTATACCTATCAGGGGGCTATTTGGATTAATTGGTTCCGTCTCGAACACATCAATTCCGGCTTGAGAAAGTTGCCCCTTTTGGAGGGCAATAGCGAGAGCGTCCTCGTCCACTATCCCTCCTCGCGCACAACATAAAAATGTTGTATCGGGTTGCATAAGCGCAATAGCACCAGCATCAATCATATTACGGCTAGTATCATTTAAGTCGGTACAAATGCAGACGATATTGGCAGTTCTAAGCAAGACATCGCGACTCACCAATTTGGCCCCGAGTTGGCCCGCCACGTCTGCGTTCACGTCTCGAATTTCGCTATAGATAATATTCATCTCAAACGCGTGCGCGCGCTTAGCAAGAGCCGAGCCCGTGTTGCCAAAACCGATTATTCCAAGTGTCCGGCCTTTAAGCTCGAAGGTATTACGAGTCAAAGTTCGCGCAGAGGCCCAATCCGATTTTTGTGTATAGGCGGAAGCTTGTGGCAGTCTCTTGGACAAAGAAAGTATCATCGCCATGTTATGTTCGGCGACGGCCTCCTTGTTTACACCCTCGATGTTACAAGCGGGAATCTGTCTCCGTGCCGTAGCCTCGAGGTCAATGGTCTCATAGCCAACACCAAGACGCTGAACAATTTTTAGTTCACCGGCAGCAGCCAATATCTGTTCATTTACCGGCTCCATACTGACAATGAAGGCATCAACATTTCGGATTTTTTCGATATCCCCCTCAGCATAGAATCCATTTTGTTCGGCATGAATTTGGGTGTAACTCTCAACATCCCTCGGAACGTTGTCCACAAGTTCAGGAGCAACGCGGATTAAATAGCCAATATTCATTGTCAATGTGTTCCCTAAGACGATTTGTTCGGTACATATACTTTCCGGCAGCTCACATCTACTACCGTTTTAGCACCACCACAATGCGAGCCCAGGTGGCATTCTGACTCAATCGTCCTTGGTTTAGAACTTTTCAAAAAGACGTGGGATGATCGGTCACCTCCAGGAAGCGCGCAAGCGGTGTGCGCCAAAAGAGAGCTCCAAAACTAACATTTTTTGGATACGAAGTATGAACCCCAAAGTTGATGATATGAATTATAAAAGAATGCGTTACCGAATATTTGACCAATCGGACAAGGTTAGGGGGGGGGGACTGACCAAATGGTCACCCCCCCCTTCCATCGAGGTAGGTTAGCCGAACGTTATTATCCGGTTTCATGGTTGTTGAGATTCGAAAATGGCTTGGGGATGCTATGTGATTAATGCATAGATCCATGAATTCTGATGCGGTTCATCTCAGGGGAAACTCCTAGATACCCCTCTATCGATGACATATTCCAAAGGGATTTAAAGATTCGGTTTCGAAATGTCCCGTCCGAACGATACATTCTATGGATGCGAAAGCTAAGTGCAGGAAAAGTATCTGGGACCCCACAACTCCACTCTGAGAATTTAGAAGTGAGGTGTTGCGTTGGACCTTATTTTTTCACTACGGAACCGCACTTAGGGGCGCATCAAACATGCGCAATGCGGAATCAAGGCGACCTGACCGCTTCAAGATAGCACCACTCGTTATAACCAAAAAATGGCTCTGATGATGACTATGAGAGGCTATTTTATGAATCTCGTACAAAGGCGCATCGTGGGCGCGCCGATAGACACAGAACACCGCGGCACGCTCATTGTTATCGATACTATAATCAAGCCATTCGCCACTCTCAACGTGGCGACTAAAAAGACGTAGCAATAGCTGAAGCTCGCCTCGGCCGAAATAAACGGCCCGGCTTCGCCGGCGGCGCTCCGCCAGTATAACCACCTCACCCATTCACGACTTCTCGCATGGTCCCTGCCATGTAATATTACGGCCACATGTTAGCGTCCTGAAACAAAAGGTCAACGAAACCTATCTAGCGCCCATTCTAGTTCGTTTGCTATGGTTACTGTGCGAGGTTATGTTACCCGCCGGTTTAGGCGCGATTCGGAGTGCATCGCTTGGGTGACATCTTTAATGAGGTGGACGAAGACGTCCGCCGCGACCAAATAATCCAGCTTTGGCGACGCTATGGAAAATATTTCGTCGCGTTGCTGGCACTTGTTATAGTGGGCACAGGCGCGTACGTCGCCTGGAACCACTTTAAAACACAGCGCATGATGGCAGATGGCAGCAGGTTTGCAGCTGCCATGGGCCTGGCTCAAATCGGACAATATGAGCAAGCAGCCCGAAGTTTTTCGGATATAACTGCCGATTCGGGTATCGGATATTCACAACTTGCCCAACTCCAAAAAGCTGCGGCGCTCATTGCGGTTGACAACTATACCGAAGCCATTTCCATTTACGATGATCTTGCCGCCCTATCAAGCACCGACACAATAGTTGCTGATTTGGCGACAATTTTAGCTGGGCTGCACCGGATTGACAGTGGCCATGAAGACGAGGCAGCGATAACTCTTCTTAAAATTTCAGAAAGTAACGGGCCTTGGCGGCACATGGCTCGGGAAATGCGCGCGATGGCAATGATAAAAAATGGTGATAAAAAATCGGGCCATGAAATTCTTGCGTCTCTAGTCGATGATCCTACTTCACCTTCGGGTGTGCGTTCGCGGGCTATCGAGGTCTTGGGGACCTTAAATTCGAGCGCCAATTGACGGGCGTAATTATACCACAACGGATTCTATTGATAGCCGCTGTGAGCATTCTTTTCGGTGGATGTGACACGATAAAAGACATTATTGGCTCCGACTCTGAGCAGGCCGCACTTCCTGGAAAACGAATGTCAATTCTCGCCCTGGAGCACAAACTTGAGCCCGATCTTGAGATCGCCGATCAACCTGTTCGGCTGCCAAGGCCGAGCCTCAACCTTGAATGGCTACAGAGCAGTGGTGGTCCAACACACGTCATGCAGCATCCAGACGCTGACGGTGAATTGGTCCGATTTTGGTCACGTGACATCGGCGCAGGGGAAACGAAAAACAATTTAATTTTGTCTTCCCCTGTAATTGCCGGAGGTGTGTTGTTTGCGATGGATTCAAAAAATGTTGTTTCCGCTATGGATCTTGAAAAGAAGAAAACTATCTGGCGCGCATCGTTGATTCCAAAAGGTAAGAACGAGGAAGGCGCACTTGGTGGTGGTCTGGCCTACAATGAAGAAACCCTCTATGTGACTACCGCCTTCGGTTATGTCCTGGCTCTTAACCCTGAGAATGGTGGCGTCTACTGGTGGCGGCGATTAGGTGTGCCTATACGAAGCGCTCCGACAGTAGTCGACGGTCGTGTGTTTGTCTTGAGTATTGACAACCAGGTATACGCCTTAAGTTTTCGAGATGGCACAACACTTTGGAATCACGCAGGGGTCAGCGAGTCAGCTGGCGTGCTAGGCAGCGCTACGCCAGCGGTCTCTGGGGACCTTGTGATTGTCCCATATTCGTCGGGTGAACTATTCGCCATGCGAGTAGAAAATGGTCGAATCGCATGGAGCGATTCCTTAATTTCCCAAGGAAGATTAGGCGCCAGCGCAGTTCTCAGCGATATCGACGCGAGTCCGGTGATAGAAGGAAATGTTGTTTATTCTGTCAGCAATAGTGGGCGTCTTGTCGCGATTGATGCTCGTTCGGGGACGAGAATCTGGGATCAGGAAATTTCGAGTACGACCACACCTTGGCTTGCAGGTGACTATTTATACCTGACGACAACAGACAATAATTTGGTTTGCATAAGGCGCTCTGATGGCAGAATTCGATGGGTTCAACCCGTGCCAGCTTACGTCAAACCAGAAGACCAAGAGAAGCCAATTGTGTGGACCCGACCTATCCTGGTTGGCAACAGGTTAATCATAGGAAGCAACTACGGAGAGGTCCGTGCTGTGTCTCCCTATACTGGGAACATGCTTGGCCGCATCAAGTTGTCGGGTGGGATTCGTGTGCCTCCTATAACCGCCGGCGGTTTACTTTATATTCTTACCACAAAAGCGAAAGTAGTAGCATTACGCTGAACTGCTGCTTGATTAGACCATGCCTGCAACCGTCGCCATTGTTGGCCGCCCAAATGTTGGAAAGTCAACTCTGTTTAACCGCCTGATTGGCAAAAAAATAGCTCTTGTTGACTCAAGGCCCGGCGTGACCCGTGACCGCCGAGAGGCGATGGTTGATTATGGATATGTCAGTTTTAAATTGGTCGACACGGCGGGATTGGAAGAACCCACGTCTTCTAGCCTGGGAGGAAGAATGCGCAGTCAGACGCAAACTGCTATTTATGATGCAAATCTGGTATTGGTCGTAGTCGACGGCCGAGATGGATTGACGCCCATTGATCAACATTACAACGACATGGTGCGTCGCAGCGGCAAGAACGCATTAATCGTAATAAATAAGGCGGAGGGTTTTGCCGGCGAGTCTGCGCGACTCGAAGCATATAGTTTAGGATTTGATGACCCAATTGCTTTGTCAGCAGAGCACGGGGACGGAATAACTGACCTGCTCGATCGAATCGCAGAGTTACTTGGTCAAAATGATGTTGAAACGGCGCGTTCTGAAGACGCCAATAATGCCATCAGCCTAGCAATTGTAGGCCGTCCCAATACCGGTAAATCGACGCTATTTAACACATTGATTGGCGAAAACCGTGTGATTACTGGCCCAGAACCAGGCGTTACGCATGATTCCGTCCATGTGGATTGGAACTACAATAAACGCCGTGTGCGGTTGGTTGATACGGCGGGCCTACGTCGGCGCCCACGTGTTACCGACCCGATCGAAAAGCTGTCATCTGAGGACAGCCTTCAAGCCATACGGTTTTCCAGCGTCGGAATTTTATTACTAGATGCAACCAGACCAATTGCTCGCCAAGATTTAACCATCGCCGAACACATCGCATCGGAGGGTAGGGCTATCGTGATTTGCGCCAATAAGTGGGATCAGGTCAGCCGTAAAAAAGCCGTCAACGACGCGTTGGTGCAACAGATGGATAGGGCATTGCCCCAGTTGGGAACTATTCCCCTCGTGACCTGCTCGGCGTTGCACGGCCATGGTATCGAGGCGCTAATGGGGGCTGTATTTTCAGCGTACGAGCAATGGGGTCGACATTTGTCGACAGCGGCACTCAACCGATGGCTGGAAGCAGCCGTCGGCCGGCACCCCCCTCCTCTAACCAACGGGAGGCTAATCAAACTGCGCTATATCGCTCAGTTCGCTATACGTCCGCCACGATTCACTTTATTCGCTAACCGGCCAAAAGCCATCCCAGATACCTATCTGCGATATCTAGTTAACGAGCTTCGAACTTCGTTTGACCTGGAAGGGGTACCAATTCGCCTCCTTACACGAGCAAGCCAAAACCCATACGCGAACAATTAACGATCGTGCACCTGCACTTGTACAACCTCGCCATGCCGTCGGCAGGTAGACAACGACAACTCTACAAACACGTTTGTAATTGCTTTGGGCAGAATCAGGGAAGTCGGATCTTCTCCGGGCATCGCTGCCGCACGCATCTCCGTACGCACTATCCCAGGATTGACAATATTGACACGGAGTTCAGATTTTTCGGTCTCTGCCGCATATGTGCGAACCAACATTTCCATGCCCGCTTTACTAACAGCGTACGCACCCCAGTACGGCACCGGCCTGTGGCCAACGCCCGAGGTTACAAATAATGCCCTACCGGAACCGGATGCTCGCAGAAGCGGGTCGAAACTGCGTAGAAGCCGCCAATTAGCATTCAGGTTAACATCGATCACTCGGTTCCAGACACTAGGAGCGACGTGTCCAATAGGGCCAAGGACGCCGAGGATCGCCGCATTACCCACCAGTACATCGACCCTACCATGCCGCTCAAACAACGTCTCCGCCAAACGGTCAATGCCGGCTCCATCCGTCACGTCCAACGGCACCAAAGTGACACTTCCACCAAGCTCCTTAATATCATCGTCCAACTTCTCAAGATCGTTCTTTGATCGCGCCAAAGCGACCACGTGAGCCCCTTCAGCGGCAAAACGTAACGCAACCGCCCGTCCGATTCCCCGAGAAGCACCGGTGATGACCGCTATCCGACCTTCGAGAGATGACGCAAACACTCACACTGCCTCATCGAGCAGTGACAATTGTGCTATGTCTTCGCCTCCTATTTGATCAGTCAATTCGATCGGATAATCACCGGTAAAACAAGCATCACAAAATTGCGGGCTGCTTGGATCACGACCCGCGTGACCCATAGCACGATACATACCGTCTGTTGAAATAAAGGCCAAACTATCAACGCCAATATGGGCCGCCATTGCAGCAACGTCCATTTGAAATGCCAACAACTGATCACGTGATGGAGTGTCTACGCCATAAAAACAAGAATGGGTTGTCGGTGGACTGGCAATACGCATATGCACTTCGGTTGCGCCCGCGCCACGCACTAATTCCACAATTTTGGTAGAGGTGGTCCCGCGAACAATCGAATCGTCGATTAAAACAACCCGTCTTCCCGACAATACGACACGATTAGCATTATGCTTCAACCGCACCCCAAGATGGCGAATTGAATCCGTGGGCTCAATGAACGTACGTCCCACATAGTGGTTTCGTATAATACCCAGATCAAAAGGGATATCCGCCTGCTCAGCGAAGCCTATTGCTCCGGGTACCCCGGAGTCCGGTACTGGCACCACGATATCAGCATTGACCCCATGTTCCCGCGCCAACTCGGCTCCAATCCTTTTTCTTGCCTGATAGACATCAACTCCCTCAACAACACTGTCCGGACGTGAAAAATAAATATATTCGAAAACACAAAATCTTTTTGAAATACCCTTGCCAAATGGCAGCAAGCTTCGCACCCCATCACCATCGATAACCACAACCTCTCCTGGCAGGATATCGCGAACCAAATTAGCGCCGATTATATCTAGAGCACAACTTTCAGAGCAGAGGATGTGCCCCCCATCCAATTCACCGAGCACCAATGGACGCACACCGTGTGGATCACGCGCGCCAATTAACGACTCATGGGTTTGTATGACCAATGCGTATGCCCCACTCAAACGGCGCAACGCCGCAATCAACTTTCCCACCATTCCCACCTCGTCGCCAGTAGCAACCAAATGAACAATCACCTCAGTGTCCATTGTAGACTGGAAGATTGAGCCACGTTTCTCTAGTTCCCGCCGTAGGCCATTCGCATTTGTAATATTTCCGTTGTGAGCGATCGCCAGACCACCCCCAGCAAGGTCAGCAAACAAAGGCTGTACATTTCGGAGCACGGTTTCGCCGCTAGTTGAGTACCGGACATGGCCAATCGCTGCATGCCCACTAAGTTGTCCAATTACAGCTGCACTAGAAAAATGATCCCCCACATTGCCAAGGCTCCGATGGCTATGAAAGTGCACGCCATCAAAACTGACAATTCCTGCAGCCTCCTGACCCCGATGCTGAAGTGCATGCAACCCAAGGGCAGTATGAACCGCTGCGTCTACGTGCCCATAGAGGCCAAACACGCCACATTCCTCGTGCAATTTATCGTCGTCAAAGGGGTTTGTACCTATTGGGGGGTAAGGTTGGATCATTTACCTTGATACTCCCTCGGGATCGTTTGGTAGGGTATCAATCAAACGATCCATTTCCTTGGTCTGCCCTTCACTATAACCGGTTTCGCTGTCTAAAGTCCGGGGCTGAGCCACCGGCGGATCTGTGAACCGTTGCAATTGTTCCAGTTGCCCTTGAGCTTCCTTTAACTCTTTTGCCTGATTTTGAACCTCACGGAAACCCTCAACCGGCAAATTAAATGTTCCTGCCGGGACGAGCGTTACAATTAGTCGCGCCGAGTAATCGATTAAACGGAAACTGTGGGCTTGCAGCACCCAGGTAGGTGTACTGTCATCTTCGTGCCAAACAGCCCGGCTTGCCACCATATATAGAAGCGTAATCACAAACACACCACGCACCACCCCAAACAATAGCCCCAAAGAGCGATCCAGACTGTTAAGCGGACTACCTTTAATTCGCACAACTATGAAATGGATTATGAGCCAAAAACTTACCAATGCTGCAAGAAATATTGCGGCGCCAGCAATTATGTCAGCCAACCAAGTTTGTCGGACCCACTCATGAGTATATCGCTGACCAAATGGCAACAACCATACGGTTGCAAATGCTGCTCCCACCCAACCTGCTATCGCCAGGGTCTCACGAACAAAACCGCGGTAAAACGCAAACAGAGCAGATAAAACAACCAGCCCTACTACCAAGAAGTCCGGTAGGTTGGCGAGGAACCAACTAACGTCGGCGCTGGTGTTCATGATATTGCTTTGTTCAAGATGCCCCCGCGGCCATAAATTTCAAAAACATCTGGCCGAGTACAGTAAGAAACGTCATCAACTAATCCGCTCCATCCAAATAAGCGCGAGGAATCCTATCGCCGAGACGCGTGAGCAATTCATACCCGATGGTGCCGGCCTCCCCAGCGACAGTGTCAAGAGTACGTTGGCCGCCAATCAAATCAACAATAGCCCCCGGTTGTGACAAGGACTCCGGGATAGAAGACACATCCAGCGTGATCGCATCCATCGACACCCGGCCGACCACAGGTACACAGAATTGGCCTATGTAGGCGCTCGCTCGCGCTCCCAGAGCACGAATAAAACCGTCGGCATAACCGACCGGGACCGTCGCTATTCGTGCAGGCGCTTTAACTCGGTGCGCCGCACCATAACCAACGGTCATGGGGCTGTCAACGCGACGCACCTGTACGATTTTCGCTTTAAAATTAATGACTTCCGACATAGGGTTCGGTTGCGACGGCGTGGGATTAATACCGAAAAGTGCGGCACCAGAGCGAGCTAAATCAAAGTGAAAATCTGGTCCCAAAAAGATTCCGGATGAGTTAGCAAGGCTCAGCGTCATGCCTTTCTCGCTATGGAGTTTTAAAATTTCAAGCACGTCGCTAAACCGTCCTAGTTGAATTCCATTGAGAGGGTGTAGCGGCGTTTCGGCACATGCAAGGTGACTCATTAAAAGCGAAAGAAAAAACTTTTTAAGGGGCGACTCGGCCAAGATTCCAACATCTTGAGGTGAAAGTCCAAGTCGGTTCATGCCAGTATCGACGTGCAGTGCTGCAGATAACTTGGCTCCATCAGTTGCCTGCATCTTACTTTGCCATCGTTCAACCTGGCTCTTACTATTCAACACCGGATTTAGTCGGTGAACAAAAAAATCGTCGAACTCATTTGCCACGATACCATTCAGCACATAGATCCTGGCCTCCTTAATCACAGCACGAAGCACGATTCCTTCGTCTAGAGTGGCAACGAAGTATTTCCTACAACCGGCCTGAAAAAGTGTTCGGGCGACGTTGTGAACCCCCAAACCATACGCGTTGGCCTTTAAGACAGCCGCCAGCTCTGTGTCTCGGCCCAGCCTCTCTTTGAGGTACGTATAATTGCGCCTTATTGCGGCAAGATCGATAGTAATCTCGGCACCGGCCCGGTCCAGACCCGGCATCAGTCCCGAGAATCTGGCAAATGTGACGTGGCAGCATATGTATGAAAGCGGGTCG
>CAJWOI010000019.1 GCA_913044255.1 uncultured Alphaproteobacteria bacterium | reverse complement strand
CAGAGACTCCGACCGACTAAAACCGGATGGCGATCATTGTTTATTGCTAACCGCTCAGCAGTTTCTACTCTCGCAAGGTTAGATGCAAAAGTCGTAATCGCTATACGCCCATCCCGACCAGCGATTATCTCATTCAAACTCTCACGCAGTAAACCCTCCGAACCCGATTCGCCCGGCTCGAACACATTAGTCGAGTCACAAACCATAGCTAAAACGCCTTCATCGCCTGCCCTTCGAAGAGCATCAGAATCCACCTTTTCGCCAATCAGCGGTGTCGGATCAATTTTAAAATCCCCGGTGTGTAAGATTGTTCCTAATCTCGTACGGATAGCCAACGCATTTGGTTCAGGAATTGAATGCGTCATCGTGATAAACTCGAGATCAAAGGGTCCTAATCTAAAACGAGCACCCAGAGAAATTTCATAAATATCAATCTGGTCCCCAAAATCGGTTTCAGAGAGTTTCGAACGCAATAATGCAGCCGCAAACGGAGTCGCGTATATCGGACATTGCAAGCGTGGCCACAGATATTGGACTGCCCCGAGATGATCCTCATGACCATGCGTCAACACCAAACCTAAAAGATTTGTTCGACGAGCTTCTATGTAACTGGGATCCGGCATAATCACATCGACGCCGGGCAAGCGCTCTTCCCCAAAAGAGACGCCAAGATCTACCATCAACCATTTATCATCAATTCCATAAAGGTTAAGATTCATCCCAATTTCTTCGGTACCGCCAAGAGCAAGAAATAGTAATTCGTCAGCGTTACTGCTCATTTCTGTGCCTGCACGTGGCGGTCATAAACCAGTCTCAAACCGAGTAAGGTCAAGTCGGGCTCAAGTTCATCGATCAAATCACTTCCATTTTTGAATAAAGGCGCAAGGCCACCTGTCGCAATGGTTCGCATGTCATGGTTTACCTCAGCTTTAATGCGTGTGACGAGCCCTTCAATTAGGCCGACATAGCCCCAATACACCCCGGATTGCATAGCCGTAATCGTTCCAGAGCCAACCACTGTTGGCGGTTTAGCCACGGAAACGCGTGGCAGTTTTGCCGCAGCTCTATCCAACGCCTCTAGTGATAAATTTACTCCGGGGGCGATTACACCCCCAAAATACGCTCCATCATCTCGGACTACGTCAAAGGTCGTTGCCGTACCAAAGTCGATGACAATCAACCAACCAGGGAAATGATCGTGGGCGGCAACTGCGTTCACCAAACGATCTGCCCCGACCTCGATAGGATTTGTAACCTCGACATTAATTCCAACGGACTCACTATTTCCTATTACCAACGGCGTGCATCCAAAATACCTTTCACATAGATGAATCAGAGGAAAAGCCGCCTGCGGTACCACTGTTGCTAGAATTGCAGCACCAATATCTCTCGTTTTCAGGCCATCCAGAGCGATGAGTTGAGTTAACCACACACCATACTCATCAGCTGTTCGCTTCAAATCGGTTGAGGTCCTCCACTGATTCAACAGTTTTGGGCCATCGAACAAACCAAACACCACGTTGGTGTTGCCCGCATCCACGACGAGAAGTAGATCTCGATTCATCTTATCTCCGGAGGGAAAATATCGCCAACAGAAACTGATCGATTGTCGCCGTTCTTCACCTCAACTATAAGGCAACCTCGTTCATCTATATCTAAAAATCGACCACTAAATCTTTCGTTGGGGAGACGCACCTCAATAGGTTTCCCTAAATATGCCGCCCTCTGCAACCAAGCCGTGCGAATAACCGGAAAACCCTCATCCATCCACATATTGAGCCAACGTTTAAAATGTCGCGCAAAGGAACATAATACCTCAGTAGCGTCAGTGCTCGTTGCACCCTCAAAATTTAAACTTGTCGCCGGATACTCTGTCCCTTCAGGAAAACTCTTGACATTCACCCCAACACCAAGGACTAGCCATCTCAACCTACCATTATAGTCACTGCTCGACTCAAGAAGGATGCCAGCTACCTTACGCTCATTTACTAATATGTCGTTTGGCCACTTGACGCTGATCTCTACCATAGGAGGGACGATGGAGGCGAGAGCTTCATACATAGCAATTGCGGAAACGAACGTAATTGACAAGCCGCGAACCACAGAACAATCCGGTTTTAAAATTAGAGACATATAAAGGTTACCTCTAGGGGATTCCCAGCGTCGTCCTCGACGTCCCCGACCTTCAGTCTGGGTAATACCTTGGATCATAGTGCCGTCCGGGGCACCATCCTCGGCTCGTCGTCGTGCCTCCGCGTTGGTACTATCAACTTTATCATGAACCGTCAGAAGATAACCTGGCGGAAGTTTGGGATTCACCATCAATTCGTCAAACGTTTGAAGCTCAGTGGAAGAAAGAGGCAGCAGCGTTAGCTGCTCCAGCAAGCATAGGTGTGGGATAAACAAAAAATAGCAATATAAACCCCGCCGTAATAGCCACAACTGCTGTAATCTCACGACCAATGGGTTTATCAAATACCTCTTTAGGTTCATCAAAATACATAAGTTTTACTATACGCAAATAATAAAATGCACCGACCACGCTCGTGAGTAGACCAATCACTGCAAGTGAATAGAGACCTGCATGAATGGCTGCTAGAAATACGTAGAGTTTCCCAAAAAAACCCGCAAGCGGGGGAATACCTGCAAACGAGAACATCATGGCCGCTAGTGCGATTGCCATTAAAGGATTTGTGCGTCCAAGGCCGGCAAGATCTCCAATGCCTTCCAGCATCTCACCACGCACCCGCATTGACAGAATACAAGCAAAAGATCCAATAATCATTGATAAGTAAATCGCCATGTAGATGATTACGCCTTGTATTCCCTCCTCCGTTCCCGCTGCGAGCCCCACGAAAGCAAAGCCGATATTCCCAATAGAGCTATAGGCCATCAAACGTTTGATATTCGTCTGATAAATCGCCGCGAATGTCCCAAGCAACATCGAAGCGATAGAGATTGCGACTGCCAATTGTTGCCAATAACCAAACATTAGCTCAAATGGATCCATAAGCAAGCGGAGGAACAAGGCAACTGCGGCAACTTTAGGAGCGGCCGCAAAAAATGCCGTAACTGGCGTCGGAGCACCTTCATACACGTCCGGAGTCCACATATGGAACGGTACTGCAGACACTTTAAAAGAAAGTCCCGCACTTAAAAATACCAGTCCGACAATTAAACCGGTTGGAGTACTAGCTTGATTTTCTAGAGCTAATTTTATCCCTTCAAAGGAGGTGCTCCCGGTAAATCCATATACTAGACCACATCCATAAAGAAGAAGGCCCGATGAAAGCGCACCAAGTACAAAATATTTAAGACCTGCTTCACTAGACCTTTGTGAATCACGATCAATTGCCGCCATAATGTAGAGCGATAAACTTTGCAGTTCTAATCCTAGATAAAGGGACATAAGGTCGTTAGCTGAAATCATCAAAAGCATCCCGAGAGCAGCAAAAATGACTAACACCGGATATTCAAAATTCATCAACCTTTCGCGTTTTCGGAAACCATGCCCCATAATTAAGGTCAGTATGGCGCTAATTAAAATTAAAATTTTCATGAATTGACCAAACTGATCAACGATTAACAAATCACCAAAAATATTTTTGGCACCTGCATCAATGGCAAAAACAAATACCAGCGAAACAGCCAAAAAAAGCACTGCCAATCTGGTTATTCCAGGCTCAGCCTTTTCCCCACGGAACACACCATATAGAAGGAGCGACAAACTCGCTCCAAGCAAAAGCAATTCCGGAAGAAAAAATAAGAAGTCTGTTCCTGGGTACATTACGGTCCGCTTATCGTTCGATTAGCACAGATAATCACTCTCCAACTGGCTGACTTACGAAAATAAGGTTTTCGACTGACACATGCATTACATCAAGAAAAGAACTGGGGTATATCCCAAGCCAAAATACCCCAACAATGAGAGGTGCAAATACAAGAATTTCGCGACGATTTAAATCTAAAATAGTTCTGAGTCCCTCGTTTTTTAGTTCCCCAAAAATTACTCTCCGATATAACCACAACATATAGGCGGCTCCCAGGACGATACCTGTCGCAGCTAGGACTGCTACCCACGTTTTAACTTGATAGGCACCCAGCAAAACGAGCAATTCACCGACAAATCCAGATGTCCCCGGCAACCCGATTGAAGCCAGGGTAAAAATCATAAACACCAAAGCATAAATTGGCATTCGGTGGATTAGACCACCGTAGCTTGTAATGAGTCGTGACCCCACTCGATCATAAACCACGCCAACGCACAAAAACAGTGCACTGGAAGTGAGCCCATGACTTAGCATCACAGCTAAAGCCCCTTCTACACCTTGAGTGTTCAAGGAAAACAACCCAATAGTAACAAATCCCATGTGTGCGATCGATGAATACGCAATCAATTTTTTCATATCATCCTGCATCAACGCGACCAAAGACGTATAAATCACCGCGATAATACTTAGGGTATAAATCAAAGGAGTGAAGTAAGCAGAAGCGTCTGGGAGCATCGGCAATGAGAACCGCAGAAATCCATACGCGCCGAGTTTCAAAAGTACCCCCGCAAGGATCACAGAACCCGCCGTTGGCGCCTCAACATGGGCATCAGGAAGCCAAGTATGCACAGGCCACATCGGCACCTTAACCGCAAACGAAGCAAATAAAGCAAGCCAGAGCCAAAGCTGCATGTTAGGTGCAAAACTTGCCGTCATAAGCTCAGGGATCGAGGTGGTGCCTGTTTCCAAATACATCGAAAGCAGAGCCACCAGAAAAAGTACCGATCCACTTAACGTATACAGAAAAAATTTAAAGGCAGAATAAACCCTTCTAGGGCCGCCCCAAATTCCGATAATCAAAAACATCGGAATTAAAATTCCTTCAAAGAAAACGTAAAATAGAATCGTATCAAGAGCGCAAAATATTCCCAACATCATGGTTTCCATGACCAGGAATATAATCATGTATTCTTTGATTCGAATTGTTATTGATTCCCAACTTGACAGCACGCAAATCAAAGTCAGAACCGTGGTCAAAATAATTAATAAGAGGGAGATGCCGTCTATTCCAAGAGAATAGGAAACTCCAAACGCGGGTATCCATTCATGATTTTCTACAAATTGAAACTGTGATGTAGTTCGGTCAAATTTAATCCAAAGGAAGACCGATAAGGCAAAAGTTATTAACGATGCCCACAATGCAACTGCTCGCGCGTTTCCTGCAACGACCTCCTCCTCTCCCTTAACCAACAAAATGAATCCCGCGCCAACTAAAGGAAGAAAAATGAGAACGCTTAGAATAGGCCAGTCGACCAAAGTTTCACACAGCCCAAACAAGGTACCAAGTTATTACCAATGCTATACCAATCAACATGGCGAACGCATAATGATAAATATAACCCGATTGAACTCGACTGGCTCGTCGAGATAAATGGATCACCATAGCAGCGATCCCATCGGGACCAACACCGTCGATTACATCTCCGTCGCCAGATTTCCAGAGGCCGATGCCAAATCTCTTGATAGGTTTGACAATCAACCAGTCATAAAATTTATCAAAATACCAGTTGTTTAACAAAAATGTATAAATACCTCCCGTCATCCCTACTAGTTTCGCTGGAGCACTTGGAATACGTATATACATAAAGTAAGCAAGCACAATCCCAGAAATGGCTAACGCTAATGGTAATATCTTGATAAAAACTGGAACATGCTGCGCGTTTTCTAACGCACGATGAGAAGCAGCTACAAAAATAGATTCACCCCAAAAATTGTTATGCAACTCCGTAATCTCATATCCAATATATCCAGCACCTATCGACCCCAAACCAAGAATGAATAACGGCCAAATCATAATGTTCGGAGATTCACGAACATGCGCCATTACCTTTTCATTAGCCCGACCTGGCCCATGAAATGTCATAAATAGAAGCCTCCACGAATAAAAGGCCGTCATCAAGGCTGCAGCCGCGCCCAACCAGAAAGCATATCTTCCAATCCCACTACCCGCGGCATAAGCCGCTTCCAATATAAGCTCCTTGGAAAAGTAACCAGCAAATGGAGGGATGCCCGCGAGCGCCAAAGAACCAATCCACATCAAGGCATATGTAACTGGCACCAATCGCCATATGTTACCCATTTTTCGCATGTCCTGTTCACCGGACATGGCGTGAATAACCGAGCCCCCACCTAAAAATAAAAGTGCCTTGAAAAAAGAATGTGTCATCAAGTGAAAAATTGCCGCCGAGTACGCCGATACTCCGCATGCAAAAAACATGTAACCGAGTTGACTGCACGTCGAGTAGGCAATTACGCGTTTGATATCGTTTTGTACCAAGGCGATTGTTGCGGCCATAAACGCGGTCGATGCACCAACCAAGGTAACTACTATGAGCGCGGTATCCGACAACTCAAATAGAGCCGAGCATCGCACAACCAAAAATACACCCGCAGTAACCATGGTGGCTGCATGAATCAAGGCCGAAACGGGGGTTGGGCCCTCCATAGCATCTGGCAACCAAGTATGTAAGCCAATCTGGGCCGATTTCCCCATTGCACCAAAAAACAGCAGCAAACAAATCAAGGTTAAAGTATCAACCTCCGCACCGAAAAAAATGCTGGTGTGCCCCACTAATTTCGGCGCCATCGCAAAAATTTGATCGAACTCCATCGATCCGAAAGTTAAAAATATCGCAAGAATTCCCAGAGCAAAGCCAAAATCCCCGACTCGGTTCACCAAAAAGGCTTTAATTGCTGCAGCATTAGCAGTTGGACGTGTGTACCAAAATCCGATTAAAAGATAACTACATAGTCCAACACCTTCCCAACCAAAAAACAGTTGTATAAAATTACTCGATGTTACCAATAGCAACATTGAGAACGTGAACAGAGATAAGTAAGCCATGAAGCGCGGAATATGAGCATCATGTGCCATATAACCAATAGAATAAATATGAACCACAGACGATACGATGGTAACTACAAACACCATCACAGCCGTTAACGAATCAAATTGGAGTGCCCACGATACCTCGAAAGACCCCGATGAAATCCAAGTTAATAGTTGAACCTGGTAAACATTGCCTTCGAATGCAACATCATTAAGAATCAAGAGAGAAATGAGAAAAGATATGACTAGGGCAGACGAGGTCACTATTTGCGCAGCTCGATCTCCGATAATTTGACCAAAAAACCCGGAAATAAAGGCCGCGATTAAAGGTAAGAATACGCAGGCCGAATACACCTTATCAACCTTTCATCAGGTTGACGTCCTCAACCTCAATTGTTCCACGTAACCGGTGATACACCACCAAAATCGCAAGTCCAATAGAGATCTCTGCTGCCGCAACAGTAAGCACAAACATCACGAAAATTTGCCCGACCATGTCATGCAAAAAGCTCGAAAACGCCACGAAATTAAGATTGACAGCAAGCAACATTAATTCGATCGACATCAAAATAACGATGATGTTTCTACGGTTCAAAAAAATACCAAACACACCGATCGTAAAAATCACCGCAGCCAAAACCAAATAATGTCCAAGTGTTATCGGCATTACGCACCACTTCTTGGCGATATTTTTTTTATCTCAACCGACTCGTCCCGTGTTCTTCCGATTTGGGCTGAGATTTTTTGCCTACGAATGCCCCCCCGTTCACGTAGAGTAAGCACTATCGCGCCAACCATAGCGATCAAGAGGATTACCCCCGCGGCTTGAAATAGGTAAAAATATTGGGTGTAAAGAAGGTTTCCTAGAGCCTCAGTATTTGTGATGTCAGCTACTTTTGGCGCTCTTGAAGTTAGAAATGACGCCTCAGTCGAAGTTTTCTGCCAAGCAGAAACAACAAACACAAGTTCAACAAGTAGTACCAAGCCGATCATACCGCCAGTAGGTAGGTGCTGAACGAGTCTTTTCCGCGTTGTGCTGAAATTTATATTTAGCATCATAACTACGAACATGAACAATACGGCAACCGCACCAACGTAAACGATTACCAAAATCATTGCTAAAAATTCTGCCCCCAGCAATACAAACAAGGCTGCTGAATTTAAAAATGCTAAAATGAGAAAAAGAACTGAGTGGACTGGGTTACGCGATAAAACCACCATAACGCTAGCCGCAACCGTGACCGCAGCAAACATATAAAAACATAAACCAGCTAGGACCACAGCAATCTCCTGTCAACTAAGAAACGCTGGCTATTGGTGGATGCCTTGATCACACTCTCCCCATCACAACAAAGGCCAAAACTTTAGCGATACGGCGCATCAGCGGTTAAATTAGCAGCAATTTCATTTTCCCAGCGATCACCGTTCTCAAGTAGTTTCTCCTTGTTGTACAAAAGTTCTTCGCGGGTTTCCGTGCCAAACTCGTAGTTCGGACCTTGTACAATCGCATCGACCGGACAAGCTTCCTGGCAGTAGCCGCAGTAGATACACTTGACCATATCAATATCGTACCTTGTAGCCTTTCGACTGCCGTCTTCACGTGGCTCTGCCTCAATGGTGATCGCTTGCGCGGGACAAATTGCCTCACACAATTTACATGCAATACAACGCTCCTCCCCGTTTGGATACCGCCGCAGCACGTGTTCGCCTCGAAAACGAGGACTTAGAGGCCCTTTCTCATAAGGGTAATTAATAGTGACCTTACGCCGAAACATATACCGAATGGTCAGCCATAAACCTTTTATAATTTCAACTAATAGGAGTGTTCGTGTTCCTCTACTGATCAACGACATGTCGTCTCCTGAATACCCGTTGCTAACCAGTGGGGAACCAATCAAAGGCGAGCACTGCACCCGCCGTGACCACTACCCCAAAGAGCGAAAACGGAAGAAATACCTTCCAACCCAGCCTCATCAATTGGTCATACCGGTATCTAGGAACCGTTGCCCTGACCCACAAAAAGAAAAATAACACCAATATAACTTTCAGCGTGAACCACACAATTCCCGGAATCAAGTTGAAGGGGACGAAATCAAAAGGTGGCAACCACCCACCAAAAAACAAGATCACAGTCATTCCGCTCATCAATATCATAGCGGCATATTCACCAAGGAAAAACAAAGCAAACAACATCGACGAGTATTCGACAAAATAGCCCGCTACCAACGCCGCTTCATCTTCAGGAAGATCGAATGGATGACGATTGGTTTCGGCCAAGGTGGAGATGAAAAAAATGACAAACATCGGGAATAGTGGGAAACAAAACCAGATATCACTCTGGGCGTGCACTATTTCAGTTAAATTGAGCGAACCGACACAAATAAGCACCGTCACAATAACGAATCCCATTGATACTTCGTAGGAAACCATCTGCGCAGCTGACCGTAACGCTCCAAGAAAAGCGTACCTCGAATTACTCGCCCAACCCGCCATCAAAACCCCATAGACGCTAAGCGAAGACACTGCCACCAAATACAAAACGCCAACGTTTATATTTGCCAGTACTAAACCTTCATCAAACGGCACAACCGCCCACGCCGAAAAACTCAACGTGAATGTGATTAAAGGGGCCAAAACAAACACCGGTGCATTCGCTCCAGACGGAATGATTGTTTCTTTGAGCAATAATTTGACCCCATCGGCAATTGGCTGGAGAATTCCAAACGGTCCAACCACATTAGGACCCTTGCGTAGTTGCATCGCACCTATCACCTTTCGCTCGGCGTAAGTTAGATACGCAACCGCCAACAGAAGAGGCCCAATTATCAGCAAAACTTTCCCAGAAATAATTAATCCAGGCCAAATGTAGAAATGCCACAAAATTTCCATGTGTTATCGTCGACCGTTCATTTAGGCGGCTCCATCGACTTTTCTAAAACAATGGCTGCAGTCCGCCATCACATGTGATGCTCGACTCACCGGATCGGTCATGTAATAGTTTTTAATTCCGCTCTCAAATACCCCTGCTTCTAAATTTTTATCATTAAACTCGCCGAACTCCTCCCAGATCGCCGGTTCAACCGAATCCAAATTTGCAAAGTGCGGTGCCACTGCGATCATCATCTCCCTAAGCTCGGAAATATTGTCGTACGGAAGCGTATGCCCTAAGGATTCAGATAAAGCGCGTAAAATGGCCCAATCTTCGCGTGCATCTCCCGGAGGTCTCGTTGCTGCAAGCCCCAGTTGTGGGCGACCTTCAGTGTTCACGTAATATCCACTTTTTTCTGTATAAGCTGCACCTGGCAATACAACGTCAGCACGATGCGCACCCCGATCACCATGATGCCCTTGATATATGACAAACGTATCCCCCAGAACTGACATGTCTATCTCATCCGCACCCAATAAATATAATGCTTTTAAATCTCCATTTTTAGCAGCCTTAAGCATCCCGCGTGTGCTCAAGCCATCTGTTTTCGGAGTGACACCAAGGTCCATACCCCCAACCCGGGCAGCTGCAGTATGTAGTACGTTAAAGCCGTTCCAATTTTCTTTGACAAAATCAAAATGGCTCGCAAGAAGCAGTGCGGCTGCTAGTATGTTTGAGCCATCCGGGCGTCCGAGGGGACCTTGCCCCAGAACAAGCATTGGTCTTTCAGCGTTTTTTAATTCTTGACAATATTCATGCTCACCTAACGCAAGATCCTTTAAAGTCAACGCTCCCTCACCAAGTTCGGTGGTAAGATATGTCAAATTCTCTATCGCACCGATACGTGATACAGAGAAATCACCGCGGAGCCATCTTTTTCGCAGACGAGCATTGATTATAGGGGCCTCGAGTCGCGGGTTTGATCCAATTAATAAACAAAGATCCGCATCATCGATGCCCGCAATAGTCGAATTAAATAGATAGCCAGCACGTAAATTAGCCGGCAACGCTGCGCCGTCTTGTCTGCAATCAATGTTTGGAGAACCGATTAAGATCATTAAATCCTTAAGAGCCAACATGGACTCACAATCACAAAGATTCCCTGCGATGCCTCCGATCTGACTCCCGTCGAGCCCATCCAATCTATCTTTTATCGAGGCAAACGCTTTTTCCCAAGTGGCAGGTTGAAGTTTTCCTTTAGCATTCCTGACGTATGGGCGATCCAAACGCTGGCGAAGAAGTCCGTCATAAGCAAAACGTGTCTTATCCCCAATCCACTCCTGATTGATGTCGTCATTTACGCGTGGCAAAATCCGCATCACCTGATTGCCTCGCGCGTCAACGCGTATATTGCTACCAACACCATCGAGAACATCGACCGATTCTATTTTTCTTAGTTCCCAAGAACGGGAGGAAAAAGCATAAGGCCTTGAAGTCAATGCACCTACAGGGCACAGATCTATGATGTTGCCTGACAGTTCCGAGCTCAAACCTGTCTCAATGGTGGTGAAAATCTCCAAATCCTCACCGCGCCACAAACCCCCCAAGTGAGGCGTTCCCGCAACCTCCTCCATAAATCGGACGCAACGTGTACAATGAATGCAACGGGTCATATATGTCTGGATTAGCGGGCCAAACTGTTTTTCATCAACTGCGCGTTTATTTTCAAGGTAGCGGCTGAAATCCCTCCCGTATCCCATGGCCTGATCTTGCAGGTCGCATTCCCCGCCCTGATCGCATATTGGACAGTCAAGCGGGTGATTGATGAGTAAAAATTCCATCACACCCTCACGAGCCAATCGAACCGACTCCGTATTAGTGTGAATCTTCATCCCGTCCGCGACCGGCATCGCGCACGACGCCACCGGCTTCGGAGATTTCTCAATTTCCACCAGGCACATGCGACAATTTCCAGCGATAGATAACCGTTCATGGTAACAAAAGTGAGGGATCTCCGTTCCCATACTTCGACATGCCTGGAAGACTGTAGTACCAGGTTCCACCCGCAAGATTTTGTCGTCAATCGTTACCGTAAACATAAGAAGCTCTGTCAAGCCGCCTTAGCACGATCAAGTATCCGTCGCTCGAGCTCTGAACGAAAATGACGTATTAGTCCTTGTACAGGCCACGCGGCCGCATCCCCAAAAGCACAGATTGTGTGACCTTCGACCTGTAACGTGACCTGCTCCAACAGGTCGATTTCTTCCATACGTGCCTCACCCGTCGTAAAACGTTCCATCATTCTCCATATCCAGCCAGTACCCTCACGACAAGGGGTGCATTGACCGCAACTCTCATGCTTATAAAATTTTGACAACTTAGTAATAGCGGCGACAATATCGGTAGTTTTATCCATCACAATTACTGCCGCCGTACCCAATCCGGACTTGACGTCGGATAAAGAATCAAAGTCCATCAGTACGTCGTCGCAAATTGACTTCGGTATCAAGGGGACAGAGGACCCTCCTGGTATAACCGCCAATAAATTCTCCCAGCCCCCACGTACTCCACCAGCGTGTTGATTGATTAGGTCTTTGAGGGGAACCCCCATTGATTCTTCGACATTGCAAGGATTCTCGACGTGACCAGAAATGCAAAATACCTTAGTTCCCGTATTATTTGATCTTCCAAAACTAGAAAACCAACTCGCGCCTCGTCTCATAATCGCAGGCGTTACAGCAATTGTTTCAACGTTGTTTACCGTCGTTGGACAACCCCAAACGCCAGTATTAGCCGGGAATGGCGGCTTCAGGCGTGGTTGCCCCTTTTTCCCTTCCAAACTCTCGATTAAAGCTGTCTCCTCGCCACAAATATACGCTCCGGCACCGCGGTGCACATAAACATCATGATGAAAACCCGAACCAGAGGCATTGCTACCAATTAAACCAGCGTCATAAGCCTCATCTATTGCGTGTTGGAGCACCCTCGCTTCATTATAAAATTCCCCCCGCACATATATGTAGGTCGCACAAGCTCCCATTGCAAAACTAGCAATTAAGGAGCCCTCTATTAATTTATGTGGTTCGTGCCGAAGTATATCACGGTCTTTACATGTACCAGGTTCGCTTTCATCGGCATTGACGATGAGATACGATGGTCGTCTATCCGACGGACCCGGCATAAATGACCACTTCAGTCCTGTGGGAAAACCGGCACCACCCCGACCCCTGAGTCCCGAATCCTTCATAGTTTTTATAATTTCTGCACGCCCTCGTGAGAGAATTTCCTTCGTAGAATTCCAATCTCCGTGAGCCCTAGCCTCCCTCAAATTTGGTGGGTATGCTCCGTATAGATTCGTAAAAATTCTGTCTTTGTCAGCTAACATTTTAGAGCCTAAATTTCATTTAACGTTGTTAATCCCGCCTCCGGTTCTGAAAACCCCCGATTAGGATTCTGCGTTCCAACCTTCACAGCTACACCAGTCCTCAAAGAATCCAACAAGTGCACCACATTTTTCGAATCAAGGTCCTCGTAGTAGTCGTCGTTGATTTGGATGACCGGTGCATTAACGCAAGCGCCTAAACATTCAACTTCCATCAATGTGAATAAGCCGTCAGGTGTAGTTTCACCCACACCTATCCCGAGGTATTTGGAGCATGCCGTGCTTACATCATCACCACCACGGAGCCAGCAGGGAGTAGTGCGACAAAATTGAATTAGGAATTTGCCGCGAGGAGAAAGGTTAAACATTGTATAAAAACTAGCGACTTCTAATGCCCGAATTTCCGGCACATCGAGAAAAGAAGCCACGTAGCGGATCGCTACCTGCGACAACCATCCCCCGTGTTGGCGTTGTGCGAGATCTAAAAGTGGCAAAAGTGCGCTTGCCTCCTTGCCATTGGGATACTGGGAAATAATTTTTTGAGCTTCAAGTTCATTATCCCCGCTGAAGGAGAAACTTGTTGGTTGGATATCCTGTTTCGCAAATTCGCGCTTTGTCATCGATCAACCTCACCGAACACAATATCCATACTAGCGATACACGCCACTAAATCAGCTAGTTGATGCCCTTTAGCCATGAACTCTATGCCTTGCAGATGCGCAAATCCTGGTGCCCGAATTTTGCATCGATGAGGCTTATTCGTGCCGTCAGCCACAAGATAAACGCCGAATTCCCCCTTTGGCGCTTCCACCGCTGTATACGTCTCCCCCTCCGGAACACGATAGCCCTCTGTATAAAGCTTAAAATGATGTATCAGCGCTTCCATTGACCGTTTCATTTCCATACGTCGCGGCGGAGCTAGTTTCTGATCCTCCACCATCACTGGTCCAGCTGGAAGTTCTTCAAGGCACTGCGTGATGATACGGAGACTTTGGCGCAATTCCTCCACACGCACGAGGTAGCGATCATAGCAATCACCGTTTTTCCCTATCGGCACATCAAAGTCCATAGCCTCATAAACGTCATAGGGCTGCGATTTGCGAAGATCCCAAGCAATTCCAGATCCGCGAAGCATTACACCGGTAAAACCCCAGTCAAGCGCCTCCTCCGGCGTGACCACCCCAATATCAACATTCCGTTGTTTCCAAATACGATTGTCGGTTAGTAGTGTTTCGACATCATCAATGATTGAAGGAAAATTTTGCACCCATTTTTGGATGTCCTCAATCATTCCAAGTGGAATGTCCTGGTGAACACCGCCAGGACGAATATAGGCTGCATGTAATCGTGCACCCGAAACTTGTTCGTAAAAACCCATGAGTTTTTCCCGTTCTTCAAACATCCACAGGAAAGGTGTCATGGCCCCAATATCCAACGCATTGGCGCTGATTTGTAATAAGTGATTAAGAACTCTTGTGATTTCATGGAAAAGTACGCGGATATATTGCCCACGTATCGGGACTTTGCATCCGACAAGATGCTCGACCGCGAGACTGAAACAATGCTCTTGTCCCATAACTGAAACATAATCAAGACGATCAAAATAAGGAAGTGCCTGCAGGTAATTCTTGTGCTCGATTAACTTCTCGGTACCTCGATGAAGTAAACCGATATGTGGATCCACCCGCTCACATATCTCTCCATCCATTTCCAATACTAAACGTAGTACGCCGTGCGCCGCAGGGTGTTGTGGACCAAAGTTAAAATTAAAATTTTTAATTTCGGTGCCTGGCACTATTTATCACCTTCATTGTCATCAATTGGATCCAATTTATCTTTATTTGGAAAAATATAGCGGGCTCCTTCCCAGGGGCTCATAAAATCAAACTTCCGAAACTCCTGCGTTAGAGTGACTGGTTCATATATGACACGTTTTTGTTCCTCGTCGTATCTCACTTCCGTGTAGCCACTCAGTGGAAAATCCTTACGTAGGGGGTGACCATCAAAACCATAGTCCGTAAGTAGTCTTCGTAAATCTGGGTGTTCCAAAAAATAAATCCCATACATGTCCCAGGCCTCACGTTCATACCAATTCGCAGCGCTGTAAATCTTCACAACACTAGGAACCGGATCGCCTTCGCGGACCCTTACCTTAACGCGGATTCTTTGATTATATTGATAACTTAAAAGGTGATACACGATTTCAAATCGGAATTCCCGACCTAGATAATCAACACCACACACATCAGTAAGTTGTTTGAATTGGCACTGGGAATCATCCCTCAAAAACGTCAAAACTTTGACCAAAAATGAAACATCACAGTCTATAACAAGCTGCTCATGAAGCACCGCAGCTTCTCTCAAATGGCCCTCAAAATATGCTAATAAATAGTCGCTGAGTTCCTTTAGAGAGTAGCCGTCAAGCTGGGAACGGTGGTCGTTCACCTAACGATCGTGCCCGTGCGACGTATCTTCTTTTGGAGTTGTAAAACTCCATAAAGCAAGGCTTCCGCGGTGGGAGGGCACCCCGGGACATACACATCGACGGGTATAATGCGATCGCAACCCCGAACCACCGAATAGGAGTAATGGTAATATCCCCCGCCATTCGCACAGCTTCCCATTGAAATCACATAGCGTGGTTCAGCCATCTGATCATAAACCTTTCGAAGTGCCGGCGCCATTTTGTTGGTCAAGGTACCAGCAACGATCATCAAGTCTGACTGACGCGGGCTGGGCCGAAATATGGCTCCAAAACGATCTAAATCGTATCTACTTGCACCGGTGTGCATCATTTCCACAGCGCAGCAGGCCAATCCGAAGGTCATGGGCCAAAGAGACCCACTTCG
>CAJWOI010000018.1 GCA_913044255.1 uncultured Alphaproteobacteria bacterium | reverse complement strand
AATATTATTGACCTGCAGCAACACTTCACCAATTTGCTTCCCGTCGGCCACCACGCGACTAAGCCGCCTCAGCTTGACTAATCTTAGACTCCGCCGGAGAAACATCTTGTATAGCAAGTTCCGCCTTTATGGAGCCGGTCCGGCCATCCTCGAAGGTGACCTCTGCCTCTATCGATACACGATCACGATTGCTGTACAGTGCATCAATCAACTCGGCATATTTTTCTGCAATAAATCGCCGTCGAACTTTTCGGGTTCGAGTAAGCTCGTTGTCATCCGGATCGAGCTCTTTGTGTAGAATCAAAAATCTCTGAATCTGAGACCCACTTAACTGGGGATCCCCAGCTAGGCTATTATTAACACGCTCAATGTCATGCTTTACTAAACCATACACTTCGGTTCGTGCTGCAAGATCCGTGTAGCTGGTATAAGATATGCCCTTGCGTTCCGCCCAGTTACCAACGGCCTCAAGATCGATGTTGATAAACACGGTTACCTTGTCACGACCGTTCCCATGGGCCACCGCCTCACGCACGTATGGGCTAAATTTGAGCTTGTTCTCTAGGTACTTTGGAGCAAACATCGTGCCATCGTTTAGCTGACCGACATCTTTCGCTCGGTCTATTATGCGCAACTGACCATCAGCATCAATCAAGCCGGCATCCCCAGATTTAATCCAACCATCAGCAGTTTTTGCCTCTTCAGTTGCTTCCGGGTTTTTATAGTACCCTTGAAATACGCCAGCACTGCGGAACATCACTTCCCCATTTTCACCTATCTGGAGTTCTACCCCGGGGTAAGGGACCCCTACCGAGTCCGCATACACTTCACCGTCAGCCTGGCCCACCACAAGCGCCGTAGCTTCAGTCATTCCGTAGAGCTGCTTGATGTTGACACCGATCGACCGGTAAAAGGTAAATATTTCCGGGCCGATTGCCTCACCTGCGGTGTAAGCCACCCGCATTTTTGAAAAACCAAGATTATCCCTGAGTGGACCATACACCAGCACCTTACCCAATGCGTATAACAGACGTTCGTCTAGAGATACTGATTTCCCATCCATTAAAGGCGCACCCACACGTTCCGCTACTTTCATAAAATAACTAAACATTTTTCTCTTTACCCAGCCAGCGTCTTCTATCCTAACCAGAACTGTAGTGAGAATGTTCTCCCAAATGCGCGGCGGCGCAAAAAAGCATGTTGGACCGATCTCGCGTACATCTTGCAAAACTGTTTCGGCACTTTCAGGGCAGTAAACGGAAAAGCCAACGCAAAGACTCTCGCCATAAGAAAATAAATGATCACCAATCCAGGCCATGGGCATATAGGCGACTACTTTCTCTTTCGCAGTCAAGTTGTCGTGTTGAATGCCACTCCGGGACGTGGCTATCACATTATCGTAACTCAACATGACGCCCTTAGGCTTTCCTGTCGTACCCGAGGTGTAAAGCATGACCGCTAGATCTGTTGCACTTCCCTTTTGTATTTCTTCCGCAACAAAGTTTGGGGTTTCTTCTGCAAACGAGAGTCCTTGCTTTCGCACTGATGCGTACGACATCAGCCCGCGCTCTTCGTAATCTCGCAACCCACGCGCGTCCTCGTAAATGATAAACTCGAGATTGGGAAGTTTGTCCCGGATTGTTACAAGTTTATCGACTTGCTCTTGATCTTCTACGATCGCAAATCTGACCTCAGCGTGCTCAAGGATGTACACCATCTCTTCGGCAATCGAATCCTGGTAGATGGGGACTGGGACACCCCCCAACATTTGAGACGCCATAATACCGAAATAAAGTTCAGGCCGATTATCACCTATAATCGCTAGCTTATCTCCACGATTAAAGCCGCTCTTCGCTAGGCCATTCGCGACGTCGCGGGCCTCCTCCAAATATCCACGCCAAGTCCATGACTGCCAAATTCCGTAGTTTTTCTCCCTAATAGCCACGCTTTCTCCGCGGCTACTGGCCAGATCTCCTAAAAGCTTCGGAAAAGTGTCCAACGCGCTTGAAATTTTTAATTTCTGAGTCATGTGATTCTGGCGAAAGCCGCATTGTCCCGCATTGTTGCGACACAAACGCAGCCCTCCCTCCCCTGAATTAATAGCCAGCCCAAACAGCAAAACAAAACCGGCAGATTATTTTCGCAAAATGGCTCGTTGACAAGGCCTATCCGTATTTTTTGTAATTAACTCTGTCACGAGCCTAAGACGACCAAAAACCCTAAAAATCAACGAAAGTTTCAGGTGGCATCTTTTTCGCTGCGGGAGGCAACAACCTCCTCGGCCAATTTGCCAGTTAGCTCCTGGAGGCGATCAAACTCGTAATTGAAGCTGCCAACGCCGCGCGTTAAAGAACGAAGCTCTATGATTAAGTCATGCGTTTCGACTTGCGGAAGCTGGGCCGACACGGAATCCCAACCGTGCCAACCCTCGCGGGCCTCGAACCCTAGGATTTGCCCGCGTCGACCGCTCAATAATCGCTGAATGTGAGGTGTAAACTCATTTGGGATGTGAACATGGACCATGTACACCGGCTCCAACAACACCGGTCCACATTGAGGCATACCAGCACTCATAGCCAAGCGTCCAGCAGTGGTAAACGCGAGTTCAGAGCTATCGACGGCATGGTAAGACCCGAAGACTAGCGTCACAGCTACGTCAACGACCGGAAAACCTAGGGGGCCGCGCGCGCAATACGCGGTCACTCCATTCTGAACGGCAGGGATGTACTGCTTTGGCACAACACCTCCCGTAATTTTATCGTGAAATTCAAAGCCACCGCCGCGCGGTAACGGCTTAATGTCTAGGAACACATCCCCAAACTGGCCGTGGCCGCCACTTTGTTTCTTGTGCCTACCCTGCACACGGGCGACCGACTTACGAATTGTCTCTTTATAAGGAACGGCTGGCTTTTCGGTAACCAATGGCAACGCGTACTTACTACGCGCCCTTGCGAGAGCAATCTGAAGGTGAACTTCACCTTGGCCCCTCAGCAACATTTGGTGAGTTTCAGCATCCGCCTGAAAGCTAAGAGAACGGTCCTCCTCAACCAATTTGTGAAGTGCATCGGACAGCTTGACCTCATCTTGCCGGTTCTCCGCCTTAACCGCAAAAGCGTAAATCGGGGTCAACACTTCAGCCTTTAATACATCCGCTGCGCTTATCGGACCGCTGGACGAAAAGATATCGCCAGTCTTCAGGCCATCCATACGCCCAAGGGCCACGATATCGCCACCAACGGCCTCGGACACTTTGTTGATGGCCTGGCCGACCATGCGGTTGATACTTGCCACACGTTGACCGTTCAGTGAAGCACCGTCCTTCAGTGACCCGCACCACATTCGGACCAACGACATCTTGCCACTCGAAGCCGTGTGATATGTTTTTAGAACCTGGGCAACACACTCGTTGTTCCCATCAAATCCAGCACGAGAAGCGGTCACTGAATTCTCAGGAACATCATGCCTAAGAGCCTTTAACAATCGGCGCACACCATTTCCCGACTCTGCGGCACCAATCAGTACTGGTGCAATTTTCGCAGCGCCGAATGCACCATGCCAGTCTTCGTATACCTCATCGAGGGTCGGAATATCATCTTCGAGTAAACGTTCCAGCAAAGTATCATTAAAGTCAGACAGAGCCTCCAAAAGCTCAGTACGAGTTTGCGCAAGATCATCCCGCATCTCCTCCGGCACGTCGATTGTCGCAGACTCTGCGTCCGAGGCATATTTGTGACCACGTTGATGTATGACATCCACATAGCCTGTAACCTCATCCCCTTCGACCAGGGGCAATTGACGCACAGCGAGCGGACGCTTGGCGAGATCAGCTAACACCGACAGGAACGCACTCAACTCCGTATTCAGACGATCCATCTTATTCACGAACACGAAATATGGTATTTGGTGCACTTCTAGGAATCGAAGTAACGGCGTCATGGAGATAGCGCGATTAACATCCGCTTCGCATACCACCACCGCCGCGTCCACTCCAACGAGTGCGTCTAGCGACTCCTGCATTAGTTCAAGGGACCCAGGACAATCAAGTATAGTGAGTATCTCGCCACCGAACTCGAATGTCGCGGCCGAAACCTCCACACTCATGTTTCGGGATCTGGCCTCCGGCGAGGAATCTCCGATGGTGTTGCCTTCCTTTATGGTCCCCTTGCGAGAAATCGCGCCGGCCACTGACAATAAATTCTCGAGCAAAGTGGTCTTGCCGCTAGAGTAAGGCCCAATCAGCGCGACACTGCGCGGGCCAGATGCTGATTTATTAGCCATCCCGATTCCTGTTTCTTCTTTATTGCGATCCCCCCTCGACGAAACCTAATGCCGACGGTTGGAAGACGATCCTCCCCAAAGCCGGTTTTTTCCAGGCTAAGCGTGCAGGACAAGAAAAGTCTGCGCCGTGCACGATGCCTCAAAATACCCGTTCAACGGACCATTGTAACCAATATAGTCGATAACGAGCGGTAAAAATAATCACTGGTTTTCTAGTGGGCAACAGACAAAGGCGTGCCAGTATCTTAATCCGACCAAAGGTTCGATATCATTGGTCAACTGTATAAAAAGTAAAATTTAAATCATGAAAGCCCGCCGCTTGCGGACGCTAACTATAGGTACTCCCAGTTGGCGTCTTGAAAACCTCAAACCTATCATCATCGTGCGCAGAACATTGCCTTCCATAGGCTCTCAGAATGTTTCCGAGCTAACCTACGCATTCCATAAACATTGGTTCAGAAGTCTCCCTCTATGCGGTCTCCATTCGCGTAAACCATGACGCCTTTGCCAGATCGTTTGCCATTTACAAATGTCCCCTCAAAGCGCCCACCATCAGAATAGTGCACAACTCCAGGCCCGTTTTGTAGACCATCGGCAAAAATACCTACGTGCCGATCACCATTGGAATATGTAAATGTCCCATCGCCGTGCATTTTATCATTAGCAAAACTACCCTCATAAACGTTCCCGCTGGCAAAGACGTAAAGACCTGTACCGTCCCGCCGTCCCTCAATAAATTCACCCTCGTAACGATCCCCATTGGCCAACGTTAGTTTACCTTTTCCATGCCAAAGACCTCCCGCATAATCACCTACGTAAACATGCCCACTTGCAAAAGCAAAAACGCCGGTGCCGTGCATCTCACCATCTAAAAAAGTGCCCTCGTATGTGTCCCCGTTTGCAAAAACAAATCCGCCCTCACCATGCCGCATCCCGTGCGAAAATTCTCCCTTGTATTGATCTCCATTCGAAAAAACCAAAACACCTTCGCCGTCCATTTGTCCGTCGCTAAAGCCGCCCTCATAACGATGCCCATCAGAAAATGTTAATAGTCCTCGGCCTTCACGTTTCCCCTCGACAAATGGGCCCTCGTACCTATCCCCGTTAGAAAAAGACAGCTCACCAACCCCATGCATTTGCCCATCAGAAAACTCACCTTCATAGGTGTCACCGTTGGCATAATGGAATGCGCCAATGCCATCCATTTTCCCTTCTTTTAGTTCTCCCTCGTATCGGCTGCCGCTCGCAAAGTCGATGATTCCGCGTTTGAGTGCAGCCAATGCTGCCTTTCCTTCAGGATCCATAACAGGGGGCACATTCTGTTCTTCACCATACACGGGCGCCCGCACTGAAACGCCAAGGATGCAAAAAACGGCTGCAAACAATACCGAAGCCCAACCAAATTTGATGGAAAGTGGGCCTCCATCTGTACTAGACATTCTACCCTCCCTACCTCCTTGGACGGAAAGCGCAAAACCCGGGACAACGCGTGCTCGGAGAAAAGTGCCGGGCTTCGGGGCCAAATTTGTATCCTCAATCTCCATGATTGAGCGCGTTTGCTTTGCCTACCATATTTTCGCCTGGAGAGTGCACGCATTCTTTGTTAACCAGGACATCAGAAAACATATTAATGTGCTGCATCTCAACAGCAAGCCCCTTACGCCTGAATGAAAAGCGCAGTAGCACCCGACCAGCGAGAATAGTATTTTATCTGCCGTTACTGGCACGTAATGACACGTAAATGAATCGGAGCGCCATTTGATGCCAATTAAATCTCGAATCCGAACCATCCCCGACTACCCGAAAAAAGGGATCATGTTCCGCGATATCACAACACTTCTTTCAGATCCACAAGGTCTTCAGCTGTCAATAAACAAAATGGTAGAGCGGTACGCCAAATATAAAATAGATAAGGTAGTTGGGATTGAGGCACGCGGATTCATTTTTGGGGCACCTCTAGCGCATGGCCTAGGCGTCGGATTTATCCCCATCCGTAAGAAAGGAAAACTGCCCGCAGACACCATCTCCCACAAATACGATCTTGAGTACGGATCAGACGTGTTGGAAATACATGCTGACGCTGTCAAGAACGGTGAATCGGTGGTGTTAGTTGATGATCTTCTCGCCACCGGTGGAACAGCAGAAGCTTCTATTCATTTGATCGAAGAAGTCGGAGGAAAAATACAAGAATGTTGTTTCGTTGTCGACCTTCCCGACATCGGTGGCCGCGCTCGACTTGGAAAACTCGGTTACGATGTGTTTACTTTATGTGCGTTCGAGGGTGAATAAAAGCGCCTCGCTCGCCGAGCAAATCAGTTCCCAATAAACGAGTGTCGCCTGAGCTTAACCGACCAAGCGATGTTCAACCTGCTCGCAGACATAATGATAAAGACAAGTATGGATTTCTTGGATACGAGGGGTCGACAATGAAGGCACTGCAACTAAAATATCAGCATCGGCCAATTTCCCTCCGCCTCGGCCTGTGAATGCAATACTAGTCATTCCCTGGTTCTTGGCGGCGACAACAGCTCGGACGACGTTTTCAGAATCTCCACTCGTGCTCAAACACCAGAGCACCCCACCCTTCTCTCCAAGCGCCTCCACTTGACGGGCGAAAAGCGTTTCATACTCAAAATCATTGCTCCAAGCGGTTGTGATAGCTGGATCACTTCCGAGCGAAATAACCTTGTACGCCGGCCGATCTAGCAAATAGCGCCCGACCAGTTCACCCGCTATATGCATAGCATCTGCCGCAGAACCGCCATTCCCACAAACCAGTACCGATTTCTTCGCATCAATTGCCTCTACCAGGACGTCTATCGCAGAAGCAACAGGCTGTCCAAGCCCCGCCTCTGCAGTTTCGGTCAATAGTTTAGCAGTCCCGGTCAAATATTGGCTTATAGTCAAGATATCGTCCCGCCCAGAAATTATCTACTGAGTTAACATTCGGTCACTGTTGCCCACTAATCATTGTACCACAAAAACTTCGTCAACCTGAACGCCCGATACCTCGTGACCAATACATAATGCGGCGACAGGCAATACCTAACTAATCGTGTCGCCCACCATAATTTCCAATCAAGCGTTAGGCTTCCAAAGTCGGACAAAGAAAGAATAAAGAAATGTTGCAGCAAGCTACGGACTTCAAAATAGAAAGCGACGCACTATATCAACTTCTAGAGCCGCTAAGTGACAAGGATTTAGAACAGGAAACCCAATTCAAAAAATGGACCATCAACACCATACTGCAACACCTGCACTACTTTAATTATGCTGCACATGCATCCCTCAATGACGAAGTCAAAATCGCACGGTTGTTGAATGATCTTCAGGAAAGCCAGAAGAAAGGAGAAAGCCTTGTCACGTTTACGGACAGGCAGTTAGACGGCGTAAAAGGTAAGTCTCTCCTATATTTGTGGCGGGATTATTACATTGATATGTCGCACAGTTTCCGCGAAGCAGATCCCAAAAAACGCGTAAAGTGGGCCGGACCAGATATGAGTGTTTTGTCTAGTATCACTGCTCGCCTGATGGAAACCTGGTCTCACGGCCAAGGAATTTATGACTTTATGGGAATAGTGCGCAAAGACCGTGACCACATCAAAAATATTGTAGTACTAGGCAACAATACGTTTGGTTGGACTTTTATAAATCGCAAGCAGGCGGTCCCCGATAAAAAACCGTTTTTGCGCCTCGGCGCGCCTTCAAACAAAATTTGGGAATTCAACGAATATTCCGAAAATGATTGCATCGAGGGTTCGGCGATCGAATTTTGCCAGGTTGTCACGCAGACCCGGAATGTTCAAGATTCCACACTCAAAGTACTGGGTGAAGCGGCAAACAGATGGATGAACCTTGCACAATGTTTTGCTGGAGCACCCCAAGACCCACCACCACCTGGCACACGCCACATACGCGCCTGAGGACCAAGAATCGTGCGGGAACAGGCTGATTAATTTGCGAAGAGTCCAAACCGAGTATTTTTCTTGCATTCAGGCCTAAACACCAAGTTTCGTCGTCAACAGAAATTTCTCTTTGCCAGCATCAACCTTCACGACATGCCCAAGCTTATCAGGCACTGGGCGGCCGCAGATCTTAATCAACCGACACAGCGGCGCTCCCACCTTGAAGAAATTCGATAGCCACCTTCTCAAAACTTTTGGTGATGCCGAATGCGAAGTTGGGATTTAACACTGGGTTGAAATCAGAACCGTAAAAATCTTTATGCCCTCCCTGATGGAGACCAACTAAATAGTATCTGCCGCCTTTGAAATAAACAATTGGGGATCCCGAGTTATCGCGGCGCCCAAGATCACAATCATGTAGCAAGATTGAAGGAATGCCCCAAAACATGTCCCCGAGCGCTTTCCGATGCAGATGGCATTTCCGGTTGACCAGTTTGCGGTAAGGCCGACGACGGAACTCAAACGAAACGTGAACAATATTATCCTTTAACTGGTCAAAATTGAGGGACGTAACCGGGAGAATTCCAACGGAGGTAAAACCTTGATTGGTATTGTTAGCGAGAACATCTTTCGTGAGTCTCAGAATAATCCAGTCATTGTGCATTTGACCCGGTTTAACGCGTATGTTTCCAACCGAAAAATGGTCTATATCGACCCTCACTTTCTTTTTGGGATTTCCGTCCGGGAAATAGATGACTTCACGAGATCTCAATTTCCCAAATTCGTCATAGATCACATGAGCACTGGTCACCATGATATCGCCGCGCATCAGTAGGGTGCCAACACCAACGTATCTACCCGCAACAACGATGCCCACTGATTTCAAATTGTACATATCGTGATAAGACTGGGGTTCCCTATCATCCTCTCCAAAAACCATTGCGCTGCTAAAAGTAGCGCTGTTAATCCAGACCAAAACAACGAACAGAGCCGAGACAAACCAAGAAACTGAAAATAACCGCCTATTTCCGCGGCCATTTCGGACCCGCCACCAGACGCCGCAGGAACACCAACCCCAGAGAAGAATAGCAATCTCTAAAATTCTATACATCTAAATCTGCGAGAGAACGCGTATGGACCATCTTGAAAAGGAGTTAATTTATTTCGTTCCCCTTTTTACTGGCTAAGGTATTTATTTTCAAAGCCCCCCCCATCAAGGGGAACAAGAAACCTATACTGAGTAAAGTTTAAGCAATTTATAAAATCTTATTGATTAATGCCTAAAATTTAATCTAAATACGTGGATGATTCGTTGCCGGATGGGTGGATTTTTGAGGCTGGCAGATAAAATAAATTTTTTTATCCGCAGATAATAACGAAATTTCTGAATTTCAGCGTGAACTCTGATTAATTGGCATGATTCTTGCTTATAATATTATATAGGGACCAATTTTCTTTTCTTAGAGGAGTTATGACATGATCAACTGGAGGCGCTCCAATAAATTGGCTTTCGTGGCAGCCTTTTTAGCGGGAACAAACATTGCGGCGGGCACGGCGTTCGCAGATGAAACGATTAAAATTGGCGTACTGCACTCGCTATCGGGCACAATGGCAATTAGCGAAACAACCCTCAAGGACACCATTCTAATGATGGTAGACGAACTGAACGAAAGTGGGGGACTGCTGAACAAAACCGTGGAAGCGGTCGTAGTAGATCCGGCTTCAAACTGGCCATTGTTTGCTGAGAAGGCGCGCGAATTGATTGAGAAAGATGAGGTCGCAGCGATATTCGGCTGTTGGACTTCCGTGTCGCGCAAATCAGTTCTGCCGGTTTTTGAAGAACTAAATGGTCTACTTTTTTACCCAGTACAGTACGAGGGGGAAGAAAGCTCACGTAATGTTTTCTATACTGGAGCGGCTCCCAACCAGCAGGCTATCCCAGCGGTGGAATATCTGATGAGCGAGGACGGTGGTGCAGCAGAACGTTGGATTTTGTTGGGCACGGATTACGTCTATCCTCGGACTACAAACAAAATTTTACGTGCATTCCTCCACGCCAAGGGCGTATCCGACGGCGATATTATGGAACAGTACACGCCATTTGGCCATTCCGACTGGCAGACAATTGTGAGCGACGTAAAGGATTTCGCCTCGGCGGGAAAATCCACTGCTGTGGTTTCAACGATCAACGGCGATGCGAACGTACCGTTTTACAAGGAGCTGGCAAATCAGGGTATCAGTGCCGAAGATATTCCTGTAGTCGCGTTTTCAGTTGGCGAAGAAGAACTTTCTGGCTTGGACACAGAGCCGCTGGTGGGTCACCTCGCCGCATGGAACTATTTCATGTCGGTGGACAATGACACCAATGCTGATTTCATTGATAAATGGCATGCTTTCATTGGCAACGAGGACCGCACAACCAACGACCCCATGGAGGCACACTACATAGGCTTTAAAATGTGGGTCCAGGCAGTTCGTCAGGCCGGTACCACCGATATCGATGCTGTACGACAGGCAATGTACGGACAAACTGTACTAGCACTCAGCGGATACGAATCGGTGATGAACACGAACCATCATCTGTCAAAGCCGGTCATGATTGGGGAAATTCAATCCGATGGCCAGTTTGACGTGGTCTGGCAAACAGATGGCGTGGTCAGGGGTGACGCGTGGAGTGATTACATCCCTGAGAGCGCGAAACTAATCGCTGATTGGACGTACCCGTGGGTCTGCGGAAATTGTGAAGCCCCACGGTTTGCAACATCTAACTAGCTAACTAGGTACTCCAAAGACGACACGTGATCGAAGTCGAACCGCGCGCCAGTCGGTGGTCACGTGTCGTCTTGGTAAAACAACCTACTACTACCCCTAACAGCCGATGGCGCACCACCGTGATGCTGTTGGTTAGGTATCTGACCTTTATGCAAGGTAAACGTAAACGTGTTATCTAACCCGCGCACCGTCATGCTTTTATTTTATTTTGGTATTAGGAAAGCTATGTCGTCAGGACACAAAACCGCCATAGCCGGCGCTATGTTTTCTGTACTACTGATAGTGACAAGTCCAGTAAGCGGCCTAAGCCAAGATGCTTCGGACCTAACACCCTTGCTAAACGCTTTAACGGTAAAAGGCTTTGATGAGAAAGCTGCCGCCGTCGAGGCGCTCGCGCAAAGTGGGAAAGACGAGGCAGAAACGCTCCTCGAAATGCTCCTTGAAGGACGTCTTTATACACGAAAAGACAACGGCAAGGTTGTGGTTGCCGACAAACGGGATAAAATTTATTTGCTGTTTGATCCTCTTGAGTTGATTGAAATTGGCGAAGTTTCCAAGCGCGAAATCAAAAAAATCCGTGTTAATAACCGATTGCGTAAAATTATTCGCAGCGAGCTTGGCCGGTTAACTCTTTTGAGCCCAGACCCTGCTCAACGAATGAAAGCTGCTCGGGCGCTTTTCCAAAAGCCCAATATTACAAATGCGTCAATCCTAAGAACGGCTTTAGAACAGGAAACAAACGCTCAAGTCCACTCAGCGATAGCTAAAGCACTCGCTGCAACAGACCTTGGTCCAGAAAATCCCGTTGAGACGCGCATGGCGGCAATCACTGTCCTTAAATCATTCGTAGAGCCTGAAGTGCGGTCTTTGTTGTCAGCGCTCCTCTCGCGAGATGATTCGGGGAAATTCCATGATCAAGACGAGGACGTTCTCGTTGCCGCCAAAATCGTACTTGCGACTATCGAGAGCAAACTGCGGCTGTACGGAATAATTGAAAATCTCTTTCACGGAATAAGTCTGGGATCGATCCTTTTGCTTGCGGCCATTGGTCTTGCGATCACCTTCGGAGTAATGGGCGTAATCAACATGGCACACGGCGAGATGGTGATGCTGGGGGCATACACCACGTTCATCGTTCAAGAATTATTTCGTAACTATTTCCCTGGCGCATTTGACTTCTCACTACTGATAGCCATCCCAATGGCCTTTCTAGTATCGGGACTCGCTGGCATTTGCATTGAAAGGGGCATCATTCGCTTTCTCTACGGTCGGCCGCTTGAAACACTGCTGGCTACCTGGGGCCTAAGTCTAATTCTACAACAACTCGTTCGTACCATCTTTGGGCCGACAAATCGTGAGGTTGGCGCCCCGAGCTGGATGATGGGCGCAATCGATCTTAGCGGGGGAATCGTGCTTCCCTACAACCGCATATACATAATACTGTTCAGTATCATCGTGCTGACGACTTTGTTGTTGGCGCTTCGCCACACGACTTTTGGCCTACGCATGCGGGCCGTGACCCAAAATCGCAGTATGGCCGGTGCAATGGGCATCAAGACGGGACGGATAGACGCGCTAACGTTTGGATTAGGTTGCGGAATTGCGGGAATGGCTGGCGTTGCTCTTAGTCAAATCGACAATGTTAGCCCAAATCTGGGGCAAGCCTACATCATAGACTCCTTTATGGTAGTGGTGTTTGGCGGGGTCGGAAATTTGTGGGGCACGTTAGTCGGTGCGATGAGTCTTGGTGTAGTCAATAAAATGTTAGAGCCATATGCAGGGGCGGTGCTTGGTAAAATATTAGTACTGGTTTTTATTATTTTGTTTATTCAGAAAAAACCGCGCGGTTTATTTGCGATTAAAGGCCGGGCGGCAGGGCACTAAACCATGCTGGCTGATGCGCTTAGAAACACAATAAAGATGGCTCCATCTAGCTGGATTTTATTGGGAATATTGGCGGCAAGCTCAGTCCTGGTACCACTTGGCAATTTGTTAGCTCCGGCAGACTCGTTGTTTCACGTGCCCACGTACATGGTAAGTTTGCTAGGCAAGTACGTATGCTTCGCATTACTCGCCATGAGCGTAGACTTAATCTGGGGATTTTGTGGGATTTTAAGCCTTGGTCACGGCGCATTTTTTGCACTTGGTGGGTACGCCATGGGAATGCACTTGATGAGGCAAATCGGGGCCCGCGGAGTGTACGGCAACCCGGTATTACCCGATTTCATGGTATTCCTTAACTGGGATAAATTGCCTTGGTATTGGCTGGGCTTCGACAGTTTCGTTTTCACCATTGCAATGGCTATCATAGTGCCCGGAAGTTTGGCATTAGCATTTGGTTGGTTTGCATTTCGCTCTAGAGTAACTGGCGTTTATTTCGCGATAATTACCCAGGCAATGACATTTGCATTGATGCTCGCATTTTTCCGCAACGACATGGGGTTTGGTGGCAACAACGGACTAACCGATTTCAAAGACATGCTCGGATTTGACTTGCATACGGATTCTACTCGTAGTGGTTTGTTTGTTGCATCCACGTTTGCCCTTGGTGCCGGTTACATGTTGTGTCGTTTCGTGGTGAAATCAAAACTAGGCCAAGTGCTGGCCGCTATTCGAGACGAAGAGAGTCGCGTTCGTTTCCTGGGTTATCGCGTAGCAAGATACAAACTGTTTGTCTTTACCTTATCCGCTATGTTAGCGGGGGTTGCTGGCGCGCTCTACGTGCCTCAAGTCGGCATTATCAACCCAAGTGAGTTTGCGCCACCTGGGTCAATTGAAATTGTGATTTGGGTCGCTGTAGGGGGACGCGGGACTTTGTACGGTGCAGCGCTGGGAGCTATCTTAGTCAATTATGCAAAAACTTACTTTACCGGCGCCCTACCCGATGCTTGGCTGTACGTACTCGGTGCAAGTTTTATCTTTGTAACACTATTTTTTCCGAAGGGAATAGTCGGTACCGTACGAGACTGGGTTTTCTTGAAACTGCCATTCAAAAAGTCGGAAACTACAATCTCATGAACTCTGCGCCGCCCAACAAATCCACCCCGGCATCGCCAAGCCGCCAAGAAAAAAAGAACGGTACTCATGGCTCGATCTTATACATCGACGGTGTCAGCGTGACCTTCGACGGTTTTAAGGCACTGAATGAGCTTAGTTTTGTGGTAGCAACAGGGGAAATGCGAGCCGTAATTGGTCCCAACGGGGCTGGAAAAACGACAATGATGGACGTGGTTAGCGGCCGCACTCGACCGGATCAGGGCCGCGCGATCTTTAAGGGCAAGATCGACCTAACAAAACTTGATGAGGCAGCAATCGCAGAGTCGGGCATAGGTCGTAAATTTCAGAAGCCGACGGTATTCGAACAGCAAACCGTGTACGAAAATCTTGATCTAGCACTCAAGACAGACCGGAGAGTATTTCCTACTTTATTTCATCGGAGCGCACATAAGCACCAGAAACGGATCGAAGAAGTACTTGAGGTGATCGCATTGCCGGATCAGCGCAGCGTCCAAGCAGGAAGTCTATCGCACGGCCAAAAACAGTGGCTGGAAATTGGAATGCTACTTGCACAGGATCCAGAACTGTTAATGGTTGATGAACCGGTGGCCGGCATGACGGATCTAGAAACAGAGCAAACTGTCGAAATTCTTAAACGGATTTCATCTAAGCGATCAGTTTTGGTTGTAGAGCATGACATGGAATTCGTCAGGGCCCTCAATACCAAGGTAACTGTTCTACATGAAGGCTCGGTGCTAGCTGAGGGATCTCTGGATTTTGTGCAAAAAAATGAGCGTGTAATTGAGGTATATCTAGGCCGTTAGTGATGCTTGAGGTGAATAAAATCAACCTCTACTACGGTGCGAGCCACGCCTTGCGCGACGTTACCGTGGTGGCCAAACCCGGCGCAGTAACATGTGTACTGGGTCGCAATGGGGTCGGGAAGACAAGCCTGTTACGAGCCATCATTGGATTGCAATCTATTGCCACTGGACAAATCAAATGGCATGGCGAAGATATCACTAGGCTCTCATCTCATGATCGTGCTCGACGCAACATCGCCTACGTGCCACAAGGGCGCGAAATTTTTCCTTTGCTTACTGTCGAAGAAAATTTGCGCACTGGCTTTGCCGCACTTCCCAAACCGCTACGAACTATCCCGGACGACGTGTTTGAGCTGTTTCCCATTCTTCAAGATATGCTGGCTCGACGGGGGGGAGATCTGTCAGGTGGACAGCAGCAACAATTAGCGATCGCTAGAGCTCTGGTGACCAGGCCTAGGCTGATATTGCTGGATGAACCAACCGAAGGCATTCAGCCTTCAATCATTAAGGAGATCGAGCGCGTGATTCGCCATCTCCGCGGCAAAGGCAAAATGGCCATCTTGTTGGTTGAGCAATATTTCGATTTCGCGCGGGGTCTAGCTGATACGTACACTGTCATGGATCGCGGCTCGGTGGTGTTAGCAGGAGATAAAGAAGATATGGTTGAGTCTGATGTTCGACGTCGCCTCACAGTCTGAGAATACGGCGGGTAATGGGCAGGGAAAAGGCCGCGTTCTCGGGCGACTCGATATTCGATTCTGCAGCCAAAAACACGGAACCGGATTGGCGTACTTGTACCAGAATCAACCCCTGCGAGTACTCTTCCCTACGGACCCCGCTACTGAAAACTTGGCTGTCTGGATTAATATGGCGGGTGGTATAGTTGGTGGTGACCAGCACGACGTCAACTTAGAATGTGGCAAAGATGCCGTTGCGATGGTAACCGGTCAAGCTGCCGAAAAAATTTACCGCTCATGCGGAGCAGTTGCAAAACTCACACAAACCGTCACGGTCGCGCCAGGTAGTTGGCTTGAGTTACTTCCCCAGGGAACGATACTATTCGATGGTTGTCGTTTGCACCGTGTTAACCAATTCAATGTTTCTCCAGGAGCACAATTTCTGGCTGGGGAAATAATAACCTTTGGTCGTGTTGCCATGATGGAGACATTTTTACACGGCCTGCTGCGGGATGAATGGCGCATTTACCGCGATGGAAAAATTCAATGGGCAGATTTTTTACACATCGGTGATAACATGAAACCGATATTTGAAACGTCTGCACGACTAAATAACGCGAAATCCATCGGTATCTTTTTATATGCCGCTGACGACGCATTCGACCGTGTAGATGTCGCACGCCAAATATTATCGGAACAAGAAACCGGCTCGAATGAAATATTCTTTGGCGCGACCG
>CAJWOI010000017.1 GCA_913044255.1 uncultured Alphaproteobacteria bacterium | reverse complement strand
GCTATGGCGATCGCGCGTATTGGCGAAGAAGCGCTCGCACAAAACAGCGTTGAACAAAACTATGGGGCCTCCTACCGTGAAATTTTAGCGAAGCGCGACTTTGATAAAATGTCGGCGTCTGAGATAGCCGATGCCAAACGTGTCATCAAGACGCTCGCATTGCCCGTCGCACAACGACCAACGCGCCGTTTCAATGTTGATCAACGTGGTAAATTGGTGGATGCTCGGGCCAGCATTCGTGCAAGTTTACGTTCCGGAAGTGAGATGATGCAGGTACGTTTCCGACGGCGACGCTGGCGCTCGCCACCATTGGTGGTGATTTGTGACGTTTCGGGATCTATGAGTCGCTATTCACGTCTATTGCTACATTTCGTCCACGTTTTGGCTAATCACCGCGACCAAGTGTACGCCTTCGTATTTGGGACTCGTCTTACGAATATTACTCGGTATCTTCGGCATCGTGACCCAGATGTTGCCCTTGATAACGCGCTTGATGCAGTTGATGATTGGTCGGGTGGAACACGGATTGGGGCGTGTTTGCGACGGTTTAATCACGATTGGTCACGACGTGTGCTTGGTCGAGGCGCTGTGACTTTGTTAATTACTGATGGTCTGGATCGAGATGCTGGAGTTAGGCTTGATACAGAAATGGAGCGTTTGCATAAATCATGCCGTCGCCTAATTTGGCTCAACCCCCTTTTGCGTTATGCTGGATTTGAAGCGAAAGCCCTCGGTGTGCGAGCTATGTTGCCGCATGTCGATGATTTTTGTCCGGCGCACGATCTGGGCAGTATTGCGGAGCTTGCCGCAGCACTGTCAACGAATTGCGCGACATTCGGTCGATCGTAAGGATACGGTCCAAGGAGTAATTAGGCCATGGCTACTGACCTAGAGGACGTGCTTGCTGTTGCAGCGACCTGGTGTGCCGAGGGACGTGGCGTCGCATTAGCAACGGTGGTTAGCACTTGGGGTTCAAGCCCGCGACCCGTTGGAAGTCAGCTCGTTGTTGACGATGGGGGTTCGATGTTGGGTTCGGTTTCGGGTGGTTGTATCGAAGGCGCAGTTGTCCTTGAGGCACGTGAGGCTATCTCCGATGGTAATCCCAGGTTACTGGATTTTGGTGTAACCAATGAACAGGCCTGGGAAGTTGGACTCGCGTGTGGTGGGAAAATACAAGTCTACGTGGAGCGCATAGAGTAAGCGATGGAAAGTAAGTTGCTCACAGCTTTGAACTTAGGCCGTGCAGAAGGCCGGCCGATTGCGTTAGCGACGCTGTTGGAAGGCAAGGGCCAATGGCTCATTGACGAGTCTTCAGGTGGCGGGGCATCAGAAACAACAGTTCTTTTGGCTCGAAAGGCCATTGCCGAAGACAGGAGCCAGGTTGTCGATTGCGAGGGAGCAAGTTTGTTTCTGCAGGTTCACAACCCGCCACTTCGTATGGTGATGGTAGGCGCGGTTCACATTGCACAAGCCCTTTCGTTAATGGCTGCACGCACCGGATACCGTGTTACGGTAATTGATCCGCGAGGGGCATTTGCCACGGAAGAAAGATTTCCTGGCGTCGATATATCCAACGAATGGCCCGACGAGGCACTCCGCTGTATTGGGCCGGATGTACGGACTGCTATTGTGACGTTGACGCATGATCCAAAGCTAGACGACGCTGCGCTCGGAGTAGCGCTATCGTCTGAGGCGTTTTATATTGGTTCATTAGGTAGCAAGAAGACCCACCGTGCTCGTCTCAACCGTCTCGAGCGGCTTGGCTTTGATAAGGCAGCCTGTGAACGCATTCACGGACCGGTTGGGCTGGCGATTGGTGCAAAATCCCCGGCCGAGATTGCCGTGGCAATTCTAGCGGAGGTCACCCAGGCGCGTCACATTTCCACAGCGCCGGCTACGTCGTAAGGGCAAAAATATGGAATTTAAGCGGATGACCTTGGCGGAGGCTGAGGGGGCCTTGCTTGCACATAGCATTAAGACATCCCGGGCGAAATTTAAGAAAGGCCGCGTGCTGTCCAAAGAGGACATTTTGGCGCTGCAAGCCACTGGGGTCGAGAATGTGATTGCGGCTAGATTAGATGAAGGTGATCTTTCGGAAGATGTGGGAGCGATGCAGGTTGCATCGACGATTATGGGGGACGGCGTCACTTGCAACAGCGCCTTCACAGGTCGTTGCAACCTATACGCTAATACGCGTGGGTTGGCGGTGATTGACAGCGCCCGCATTGATCAAATCAATTTGCTCCACGAATCATTGACCATTGCTACGCTTCCGCACTGCGACGTGGTGATTCCTAAACAAATGGTAGCAACAGTGAAAGTGATCCCTTTCGCTGTGTCGGGACGAATCGTCAAAGCGGCTGCGGCGATTTCTCAGACTCCGGTGCCAGTTATTGATGTTGCGAAGTTCACAGCCAAGAAGATGGGTTTGATACTTACGCGTTTGCCAGGCACGAAACAGTCTGTATTAGAAAATACGATCAAAACGGCCCGCGCGCGTGTGGAGACGCTCGGATCGATATTGATAGCCAGTGAAGTGGTGGAACACGAGGAAACAGTAGTTGGCGCAGCCATCCAGAAACTACGGTCGGGTGGCTGTCATATCATCTTGATAAGTGGTGCGTCAGCAATCGTTGATCGTCGTGACGTTGTGCCGCTTGGTTTGGAATCGGTGGGTGGTATCATTGATCATTTTGGTATGCCCGTAGATCCAGGGAACCTGATGCTTCTTGGTCATATCGGTGAAGGTCTCAGGCAAACACCGGTATTAGGTTTGCCGGGCTGTGCTCGTTCTCCCAAGCTCAATGGGTTTGATTGGGTTCTCGAACGGCTATCTGCGAATCTTGAGGTGACACCTAAAGATATCATGTTGATGGGCGCTGGCGGCCTTTTAAAGGAGATTCCCTCTCGTCCACAACCACGCCATGGAGTTCAGCCTAGTGTTGAAGGTATCAAGCGAGAGCCGACTATACCCGCAGTGCTGCTCGCGGCAGGGCAGTCTCGCCGGATGGGCGCAATAAATAAACTGCTGGCGCAAATCGATGGCATCTCAATGATTCGTCGCGTAGTCGAAACGATTTTGACCTCCAAGGCAGGGCCGCTGATAGTAGTTACTGGCCACGAAGCAGACCATATACGGACCGAGCTGGAGGGATGTGAGGTAACGTTTATCCACAATCCAGATTACGCTGAAGGTTTGAGCAGTAGTCTTCGGGCTGGAATTTACGAGCTTCCTGGTGCTGCTGACGGCGTGCTGGTGTGTTTGGCCGACATGCCCCAAGTTACCGCTTCGCACGTTAACAAGCTGGTATCTGCGTTCGATCCCATTGAAGGCCGCGCGATTTGTGTGCCAACAAGTAACGGCAAACGCGGTAACCCGGTAATCTGGGATGCGCGGTTTTTCTCTGAAATGACGGCAGTCTCAGGCGATGTTGGTGCACGCCATTTAATAGGTGAGTACGATGACTTGGTGTGCGAGGTGGAAATAGGAGATGGCGGAGTTTTGGTCGATATCGACACTCCGCAGGCGCTGCACTCAGTTCGTGCAACCGCTTCTTAGATATCCTTTGGTCCACGCTTCTTGGGGCGTGCATGTTGCACCGTAATATGGAGCTATCGTGCGGTCCAGCCCCCTGGTTGAGTGCGGCCCCCCACTAGTCATTGAAGTCGTCGATCTTTTCATTAATTCCTTCGGGGTCTTGATGGATGATTACCTCAGCTCCGGGAAATTCAACTAGGAGGTCCGCCTCGACTTGATCTGAAATAATGTGTGCGTCGTGAAGCGTCATATGTCCAGGTAGTTCCAAGTGAAGTTGAACGAACGGTTTTGTGCCGGCCATTCGGGTTCGGAGATCATGCAATCCTTTGACCTCAGTGTGGGCTCTGACGATATCACCTATTCGATCGCGATCGTTCTTGGAAAGTTCATGGTCCATCAGTGAGTCCAACGCTTCACGCCCAACTTGCCAGGCGCTGTACAGGATGTAGACAGCTACCGCAACCGCAATAAGTGGATCCGCTACGGGTATTCCAAAGCGTGTGGCTAAAACTAGTGATGCAATGATGCCGGCGTTAACCAGGAGATCGGCCTTGTAATGAACTGAATCGGCACCTATAGCGAGCGATCCGGTGCGATGCACCACGTACAATTGGAGTCGGACGAGGGCGAAGGTCAACACTACTGAGACGGACATCACTGCTATCGCCAGATTGCCATGGTCGATCAGTTGTGGCTGAGTTAACCGATTTCCAGCTTCGAATAATAAGAAGATTGCAGAGCCCGTGATAAAAGCGGCCTGTCCCAATGCGGCAATAGATTCTGCCTTTCCATGGCCGAACCGATGCTCCCGATCCGCTGGCGTTAATGCATGATGGACGGCGAACAAAGTAACTATCGAAGCAACAGCGTCGAGAGCGGAATCGATCAGGGATGAAAGCACCGCGACCGAGCCGCTGAACAACCAAGCGCCGAGTTTTATGCTGACGAGTATGGAGGCTACGAGGACCGATGCGTAGGTTGCTAACCGCATAAGTCTGGCAGCTTTTTCCGGTGGCATGCACTCGGTCTTCATTTGTCGCATAATGTGGTTTTGTAAGAGAATTGCATGGTCTAGTTTTGACTAAGGGAACAGACTTTTGTGGTGCCAGATCGAACCATCTCGCACGTATAATACCCGATCATGAAGACGGAAATCTTCTTGTTGCCAGAATTCTATCCGTTCTGGCGCAACCCTGTATCCTGACCAGTGTGTGGGTCGGGGGACCGTGCTCTTACCAAATTTGGCTGTGTACTCGACTACCCTCTGGTCCAGGTGAGAACGATTTTTCAGAGGTTTTGATTGGGTACTTGCCCACGCACCAATTTGCACCGCTTTTGGTCTGGTTGAAAAATATTGGTCAGCTTCACCTCCTGGCACTAGGGCCACACTGCCTTCTATACGCACCTGTCGGTGCAACGATTCCCAGTGAAAACACAGCGCTGCTTGGGGGTTATTGCTTAAATCGTCTCCTTTGCGGCTTTCCAAATTCGTATAGAATACAAAACCACTCGAATCGGCATTTTTGAGCAACACCATACGTGCGGAGGGAATCGCATCAATACTTGCTGTAGCAAGGCATGCGGCCGTTGGATCGCCAACCTCCTTTTCTTCCGCTTCGTGCAGCCAGTTGTGGAATAGGGCTAGCGGATCATTTAATTCCGGGATCGACATCAGACTCGTTATCCAGCGGCCGTTTTTTTGACATATTGCGTTCTTATATAATAATTGCCGACAATATGGTGCTTTTGATTTTCCGGCAGGTAAATTATCTGATGGAAATGTGTGGCGTATGTCTTCCAAGTTGGACGTGACCGGCGTCACATACCTAATAGACTTTTGGGCTTTTAATTGCATAGTGTAGAGACACCTTTCGAGTTTGGATATGAGGGCAACAATATGAAATCGACTTCCGTATTAACCATGGCGTCTGCGGTGCTGCTTTCCGCATGTCTGCAAGACGTAGGACCAAAGGAGGGGATCGGCGCTGCTGTTGGCGCTGCTATCGGTGGAATAGCGGGAGCCCAAGTGGGCGATGGCACGGGCCAATTGGTGGCGGTTGGGGCTGGCGTCCTGCTGGGAGCTCTGGTCGGGAGCGAAATCGGCCAATCACTCGATAAAGCGGATCAGCTTTATGCTGCTCAAGCATACGATGAAGCTATCGATGCTTCTCCGATCGGCACCACGACAAGTTGGGCCAATCCGGATTCAGGTAATTCGGGTACCTACACACCAACGCAGACTTACCAGACGGAATCTGGACAATATTGTCGGGAGTTCCAACAAACAATCACGGTAGGCGGAGAAACTCAGGATGCGTACGGTACGGCTTGCCGCCAGCCAGACGGAACCTGGCAAATTGCGAGCAATCAATAATTCGGGTCTGCAACCCAGCACATTCTGCTGTTACATGAGCGCTTTTACGTGCGTGACGCATGAAGCAGCAAGCGCGTCGAGCTGGTAACCGCCTTCAAGCGTAGAGACAACTCGACCAGCCGCGGATTGCTCAGCGATTTCTACAACTTCATTCGTTAGCCAAGCGTAGTCGGCTTCTACCAGGTCTAGTTGCGCTAGGGGATCATCGCGGTGACCGTCGAAACCGGCTGAGATAAAGATGAGTTGGGGTTCAAATGAAGCCAGGCGGGTCAACCCGTGGGTACGCCACTGGGCTTCAAATTCTTTTCTGCCGGAGTTTGGCGTTAGTGGCATGTTGACGATATTTCCAAGACCGACCTCAAATGCGGCACCTGAACCCGGATATAGAGGCATCTGGTGACTTCCGGTGAGTAGTATTCTGGGTTCTCGGGAGAAAATGTTCTGGGTACCATTCCCGTGATGAACATCAAAATCAACTATTGCGACACGTTGAATACCGTACTGGACAAGGGCGTGTGCAGCCCCCACGGCTACGTTGTTGAAAATGCAAAATCCCATTGCGTGGTCGGGGTCGGCGTGATGTCCGGGAGGCCGGATCGCGCAAAATACACGTGTCGCATCACCGTGCATTACAGCATCTACGGCGCCACAAACCGCCCCGGCGGCACGACGTGCGGCCTCTCCAGATCGCGGAGAAATTACAGTGTCAGGGTCAAGATATGCGTGTCCAGAAAAAGGCACAGTCGAAAGCACTTGATCGATATAAGCTCTACTGTGAACCCTGGTCAATTGGCTCAATGTTGCCAGGGGAGCTTCGCGATGATCAAGTGCGGACATAGATGGCATTGTTAATCCGTCCAGCACCGCACGAAGTCTTTCTGCACGTTCGGGATGGTTATGGCCAGTATCGTGGCTCATGCAGGCTTTGTGAGTATATATTAGGGTGGTCACGTTAATGTTTATCCGGATTTTAGATTCAGAGTATTTAAATCACGGTGATTTTATTTCAGTACACTGTTTGGTCGTAATAATTGTTTGAGAAGTTCATTTTAAGTTTTTTTTTGTTTTCTGTCCTGAGCGGGTCTTTAAAGAGATACCCGAATAGTTTTGGCGACTTGGACTCATTGATACGAAGTTGCTTGCTCTGGCGCCCTATATCGGAATAATCCGCTCTTCTCCGAAAAACAGGGGACTTTGTGTGAGAAAATCGATTCGGTCTGCAGTCACTCAATTCGTTGTCATTGGCGTCATGGCGGCCGGCGGTTACGGGCTTTGGAAACATGCCGATCAACTTCCGTTGATTGGTGCGTTCCTGGGGCCAAGTGAGCAACAGTCGACCGGTCAAAGCACCCGCCCGCCTACGCCGGTAGACGTAGCGATTGCTCGTAAAGACTCCGTTACGGTGACGCTTGAGGCCATCGGGACGGCGCTCGCGAACGAGGCCGTGACGATTACCTCGGAGGTTACGGGTGTAATCCAACAGATCCGTTTTGAGGAAGGTGAGACCGTAAAGAAGGGTTCGGTACTGGTGAATTTGGAGTCCGGGGTCCAACGTGCGGAGATGGAGGTACGTGTTGCTGAGGTCCAGGTGTATGAAGCTCAACTCCAAAATGTTCAACACCTTTATAATCGCGCACTGCGCCTATCCGAGACCCAAAACATTCCGGTGGCAAGAGTCGAAGAATTGTTGGCGGAACTCAAGGCGGCGCAAGCCATTGTTCAATCAAGCGAGGCGAATCTCAGAGTTGCTCGTGAGCAGTTGGTAAAACGTCGAATAGTGGCGCCATTTGCCGGAAGTATTGGCTTGCGTCGCGTTAGCCCCGGTGCGCTAATTGTACCCAATGACCCAATAGTGACCCTTGATGATATATCTATTGTTAAGCTCGATTTTCAAATTCCTGAGCGAAACCTCTCCAATATCGAGGTTGGGCAGGAAATTACGGCCCGGACAGATGCGTTTCCTGATCGAGTCTTTTTCGGGAATGTTTCGTCAGTTGACACACGAGTTGACCGTATCACTAGGGCAGTTGGCGTCCGCGCGCTTATAATGAACGATGATAGGGCGTTGAAGCCTGGTATGTTTTTGCTTGTTGAACTCGGTGTTGCCGAACGTTCCAATGCGGTGCTGATTCCCGAACAGGCTGTTGTCTCAGATGGGACGTCTAACTACGTGTACGTAGTAATCGATGGTCAGGCTATTCGGCGTCCGATTGCGATAGGTGAACGCATGCCTGGTGAGGTCGAGATATTGGATGGGGTAATCGCCGGCGAGGCAGTCATTGTTGGCGGTGTGCAAAAAGTGCGAGATGGCGCCAAGGTAGCGCCGCGTCAGGCGGATCATGCTGCAGTGAACGGTTGAGTTAGGGGAAAACGCATGGTTCTTTCGGACATTTCTATTAAGCGACCGGTATTTGCCACAGTGGTAAGTTTGATCCTGGTCATTTTTGGCGTCTTTGCATTCGATCGCTTGGCTATCCGAGAATATCCCGATATTGATGCGCCAAAAGTATCAATAATTACCCTTTACAAAGGTGCGCCGGCACAAATCGTTGAAACCCAGGTCACTCAATTAATTGAGGCAGCCATAGCTGGGATTGAAGGAATTCGGCAGGTCACATCCAAGAGCCGTGAAGAGCGTTCGCAAGTTGATATCGAATTCACTCTCAGGCGGAATGTAGATGACGCAGCAAACGATGTGCGGGATAAGGTATCGGCAATCATTGGCAAACTGCCAATCGATGTTGAGACCCCAATTGTTTCGAAAGTAGAGGGCGACGCCAGTCCTATGCTGTGGGTCGCGTTGTCGTCTGACGAATGGAATGCAGTTCAACTCAGTGACTACTCGGATCGGTTCTTGGTAGATAGACTTTCGGTTGTTCCCGGCGTTGCTGCTGTGATCATTGGCGGAGAGCGCAAACCGGCGATGCGGGTTTGGTTGGACAGGCGGGCCATGGCGGCAAGGGGGCTGACGGTTCAAGATATAGAGGAAGCGCTTTTGGCGCAGAATGTTGAATTGCCGTCGGGTCGGATCGAATCGACCTTGCGTGAGTTCACCGTTCGCACGGATTCTGGCTTAGTCACGCCAGAGGAATTCAGCAGTTTGGTCATAAAAGAAAAAGATGACTACCTGATTAGATTGGGAGAAGTCTCCGAAGTTGTGTTGGGCACGGAGGAAATGCGTTACGAGGTGCGCGCCAATGGGGAGGCAGCGATCGGCCTTGGAGTGATCAAGCAGTCGAAGGCCAACGAACTCGAGATAGCTGAAGGTATATACATCGAGTTGGAGCGCATTAAGCCGGCACTTCCCGAGCAGATTCATATGTGGGTCGCGTACGATAAATCCCGATTTGTAGATGCATCTATCAATGAGGTTTTTCACGCGCTTGGGATTGCTCTGTGTTTAGTTGTTGGGGTCATCTTCCTTTTTTTGCGGAGCTTACGTGCAACGTTAATCCCAGCTATTGCAATCCCTGTATCCTTGACCGCATCTTTTATGGTGGTTGCGGCCATGGGATATTCTTTAAATGTGTTGACCTTGTTGGCTTACGTGCTTGCAGTGGGTCTCGTTGTCGATGATGCGATCGTTGTGTTGGAAAATATTCATCGACGCATAGAGTCTGGCGAGCCAGTATTGTTGGCGGCTGTTCGGGGAGCCCGGCAAATAGGTTTTGCAGTTATCGCCACCACCCTTGCATTGGTGGCGGTGTTTGTCCCGATATCCTTAATGAGTGGTAATACTGGCCGTCTGTTTAGCGAATTCGGTGTTTCCGTTGCGGCAGCGGTAATATTTTCGGGGTTCGTAGCGCTCACCCTCACTCCGATGATGTGTTCGAAGCTACTGAAGCCCAAAGACGATGAGGGTGTATTCTATCGTGTCACCGAAAAGTTTTTTATTGCTCTCAATAGGGCGTATTCTTTCTTGCTGCGCGGTGCATTGTCTCTTCCAGCAGTAGTGCTTGCGATTGGGGTGGCATTATCCTGTGCGGCGTATGGCTTCTATCAGGGGATTAAACAGGAATTCGCTCCTACAGAGGACAGGGGAGTATTCCTGGTTGTGTTGAAAGCACCTGAAGGAGCGACCATCGATTACACTCTTGCTTATCTTGAGGAATCGGAAAAATTAATCCAACCACTTCTTGATAATGGGGAAGCTGAGACGGTATTTGGCGTTGTCGCACCGGGCCTTAGTCGTCCGAGTCCGGTAAATTTTGCGATTGCTTTTGTGGTACTCAAGCCGTGGAGTGAGCGCGAACGGTCCCAGCAGAGCATTGTAAAGGAGATGTTTCCCAAACTTCTATCAATTCCCGGCGCAAATGTTTTCGCTATTAACCCCCCTAGCCTTAATCAACCGGGCCGAAAGAGCCCGGTGCAATTTGTGATCGGTGGACCTAGTTATGATATGCTGCGTGAGTGGAGCCAAGTTATTGTAAACGGTGCGCGTGAGAATCCACGCTTACTAAGCGTTGACAGTGATTTCAAAGAGACGAAACCAGAGTTACGCGTCGACATTGACCGCAATCGCGCCGCAGATCTTGGTGTATCTATCCAGGTAATCGGGCGAACTCTTGAAGTCATGCTGGGTTCTCGCTTTGTTACAACCTTCAACGACCGTGGCGTTCAGTACAACGTTGTGCTCCAGGCGCGCGACGAGGACCGTCTGACACCACGCGACCTGACGAATATTTACGTTCGATCGGAAACGCAGGATCAACTAGTGCCATTGTCAAATTTGGTTACGTTGAGGGAGATGGCTGGTGCGAAAGAACTCAATCGCTTTGACCGTATGCGCTCGGTAACGATCTCCGCTTCACTTGGACCTGATTATTCCCTTGGCGAGGCCCTCGACTATTTGGATGGGTTGGCAAAAGAGCGCCTACCCGGTGAGGCGCGTATTTCATATGCGGGTCAGTCCCGGGAATTCCGAGATTCCTCAGCATCGTTGTTGATGACCTTTATGCTCGCGCTGTTGATCATCTATCTTGTGCTGGGGGCTCAGTTCGAGAGTTTCGTGCATCCCTTTATTATTTTGTTATCAGTGCCGCTTGCGGTTACGGGTGCGCTCGGAACTTTGCTACTCACTGGGATCACACTTAATATTTATAGCCAAATTGGCATGATCATGTTGATAGGTTTGGTTTCAAAGAATGGCATACTTATCGTTGAATTTTCCAATCAACTAAGAGAGCAGGGTGCCTCTGTTCGGGAAGCTGTGCAAAAAGCATCTGAAGCGCGACTAAGGCCAATTTTAATGACAGCTATAGCGACAGTGTTCGGTGCAGTGCCTATTGCCCTTGCAACTGGTGCCGGTGCGGAAAGTAGGACATCAATTGGCTGGGTGATTATTGGAGGAGTTAGTTTTTCAACCCTTCTCAGCCTATTTTTGGTTCCGGCGCTATATTTGCTGCTTGCACGCTTAACAAAACCATCAAGTTATGTTGCGGATCGTCTTCGCGACCTTGAAGAAGAGCACTCGATTGTTGGTGGTAGAGCAAGATCGGCTCCAGTGATCGAAATACCGGCGCCCTCGACCGGCTGAGACATTATATATGATCAGCGATTTTGTGGTGATTGGAGCAGGTATCGCGGGTGCATCCGTGGCAGCTCGGTTGAGTGAGTCTGGCCAGGTAGTACTTTTGGAACGTGAGGAGCGGCCAGGTTATCATACCACTGGGCGTTCAGCGGCCTTCTTCACAGCAAATTACGGAAATCAAGTTATACGAGATCTAACCGCGGCTTCGCGCCATTTTTTCCTAAATCCGCCCGAGGGTTTTGCCAAACACCCGCTCATGTCTCCGCGCGGGATCCTCACTATAGCTAGGGCGGATCAACAGAAAGAGTATTATAGCAATCTCGCCGAGGCCCGTGCTGCTACCGAAGAAATCATCGAGTTAACGGTGGATGATGCAGTTCAGTTGTTCCCAACACTACGTCGGGACTACGTTGTGTTCGCGCACTACGAGCCCGGCTTGTATATGGATGTGGACCAAATTCACGGGGGCTACTTACAACAAATGGTGTTGCGTGGAGGAAAATTAATCTGCGATGCCGATGTTCGTTCTCTTAATTTTTCTGATGGTGTTTGGAAAGCTGTAACTCCAAACGGGGCATACACGGCGCCAATCCTGGTGAATGCCGCTGGCGCTTGGGCGGATGAAATAGCTTCTTTGGCTGGAGTCAAGCCGGTTGGACTGAACCCTATGCGGCGAACTGTAATTATATTTTCTGGTCCAGTTGGCGTGAACTTGGATGATGCACCTATGGTAATCGATGTAGATGAGCAATTTTATTTTAAGCCTGAGGCTGGAAAAATTTTAGCTAGCCCAGCGGACGAAACACCTTCTCCGCCGTGTGACGTTCAGCCGGAAGAGCTAGATATTGCTGTCACAATCGAGCGTATTCAACTCGCCACTAATATGGAAATCGGGCAGGTTGAGCATAAATGGGCTGGGTTGAGAAGTTTCGTTTCGGATCGCACACCCGTAGTGGGATTTGATCCGGATCATGAAGGTTTTTTTTGGTTGGCTGGTCAGGGCGGATACGGGATTATGACTTCGCCAGCGATGGCGGATGCGGCGGCAGCTCTTGCGACTCGGCGGACTTGGCCGGAGGATCTGATACGGAATGGTGTAAACGCCGATCAGCTAGCGCCTTCGCGCGCTGCGCTACTCAACAGAAATAAGAAAAACGTATAATAGTTTCAAAGTATTTTTTGGACCGGCGCTGCAACATAATTAATTAGGGAAAACCACACCGCTGTTCTGTTACTACAACAAAACCTCTTGCGTCCCCGAGCTTAATAGTAAAGCGGTGCTCGAAATTGTCACTGACTACCGAATGGTGCAGTGGCAGTGTCCCATCCACTGGGTGTTCCTTTCCACCTATTCGAGTAAACAGGATTTCAACTTTTTTTGCAGGGTCAAACCAAGCTTGCAGACTGTCATTTGCGTCTCTTGATGGTGATCCCCGCCCGGTTACGGTGATCGTATCATTGGCGAAGCTGATGGCAGAGTTGGCACCAGTAGTGAGAGATGTTTGTAAAAGAAAACGTCGAGTGTCGGTATTTTGCTCGCATCCAGACGCATTTTTGGCCATCGCTACCAAAAAAGCGACTCGATCCGGACTGACTCCGCTTTCTAGTCGTTCTTTTACCAATGCCATTATTTGTCTGGTTGCGCCGTGGGGCGCATCCAACGCATACTTTTGCTCTAGGATATTGGCCATGTTTTTGTATTCTGAGGACTGGGCAAGCAGGTGTTTATATTCCACCTGAGCTTGATCTAGTTTGGATTGAAGTTCGCGGCTCAACCCACTGTATCTATCGGAGGCTACCGAATATGCGCAATAGGCTGACACTGAGGCTATCACTAAACAGAGAGCAATCCCAAGTTTGCCTTTGTGCTGCCTCCAATGAAAGGCCTGGAGTTTGTCGGTTTCGTGTGCCGCCTCCTGATGATCTGTCATGATTTAGCGCTCTGTTAATTTAAGTTCTATGCGGCGATTGGCTTTATATGCATCTTCACTATCACGGTCCACCAGTGGCTGGAATTCCCCAAATCCAGCTGCCATTACACGGTTCGGAGATACTCCGCGATCGATCAAATAGCGTGCTACGGAAATTGCCCGTGCTGCCGATAGCTCCCAATTGGAAGGGAATTGATTCGTGCTAATGGGACGGGTGTCGGTATGCCCATCAATACGCAGTACCCATCTAATGTCGCGAGGAATTTCTGTTGAAATATCCATTACTAGTTGCGCCAGGTCATTTAATTGCGTTTCACCCGCAGGATCAAGTTGTGCCGAGCCGCTCCCAAAGAAAACTCCAGACTGAATCACAAAACGATCCCCCTCTATGCTAACTGTACTACGGCCAGAGAGAGAATCTCGGAGGCGACCGAAAAATTCGGAACGGTATCGAGATAGTTCACCGACCTTGTTAGCTAATGCTACGTTAAGTCGCTGACCAAGATTTGAGATTTGGAGGTTTTTCTCCGCTATCTCATTTTCGGTTGCATCTAGCGCTGCTTGAATGGAATTTAACTGGATTCTCAAGGCTGCTATTTGCTGGTTCAGTAAGGCAACCTGGCGTTGGGCACTTGTAGAAAGTTTTTCCTGTTCGACCAGTGCTGCTTGATTGGCGGCTGTTTTGTCACGTGAAGCGCTGAGGGCAGCTTGTTCAGCTTTGAGTACAGCCAGCGATGCCGCGAGACGAAGATCCAAATCGTCACGCTCTTCTTTGTTTAGCTCATTGAGCCGTTGCAGTGACGCGATATCACTTTCAAGATTGTCTTGCTTTCCAAAGGCTAAAAATAATTGACGATTTAGTTCCTCGCGATCTTTCATCGATGTTTGAAGTTGTAGACCCAAATCCGCGATATTATTGCGAAGCTCCTCAGTAGTCAGTTGTTCGAGGGACAGCAAATCGGCTAGCTCAGAGACTTGTTGGTTTAGACGACTCAAAGCTTCGTCACGGCCCGATAGAGCGCGAGACAGGAAAAACTCAGCAAGAATGAAAACGACCAGCAGAAAAATCAATACTAAAAGCAGTGTGGATATGGCATCAACAAACCCAGGCCAGATATCTGGTCCTTGTTTGGAGCGGCTTCTTCGGGCGAGCATGGGTGGAACGTAGGCCTACGAATGTATGCTTACTTAACCGGTATCTTCGCGTGAGTCGGTTCGGATTGGACTCTCACCGGTTACATTCGTGGGCTGATTGGCTACGGCAGCTACTGTCCGTGCCAATAGTTTTATTTCGGTCCGTAGTTCCGAAACCATTTGATGTCGGCCTGTCACGGTTTCATCGAGTAGACGGACCATATGAACATCGAGATTGCGGATATGGCCTCGTGTGGCTTCGTCGATGCTACTATCAGCTCTCTGCATTTGGTCTCCAAGTGCTGCCAGTCGCTCAGTCAATTGGAGGATACTTGAATTGGTGGCCCTCCTGTCATCTTCGCTCCGCGAGAGGGTGGTTTGCAGATTTTCCAGACTTTCGGCGGTTTGTTCCAGTAGAGCTTGGACGTATGCGGGTACCGATTGTTCACCATCCCCTAGTCCAGAGCCGGTTCCGAGGCGTGTGACCGTGGAAAGCCACTCTTCCAGATCATTGTAAAATTGATTTTGTGCTTGCCCCGCCTGAAGGTCAAGAAACCCCAGAACTAATGCGCCAGCTAGACCAAAAAGTGAAGACGAAAATGCAGTTCCCATGCCATTCAGAGGGGCTGCAAGCCCATCTTTGAGCTTTGTAAAGGTATGCACGATATCGTCATCGGCCACGGACAGGTCGTTAATCATGTGTCCCACTGAGCTGACCGTATCAAGCAAGCCCCAAAAAGTTCCAAGCAAACCGAGGAAAATCAACAAACCAATTAGGTAACGAGAAATATCGCGAGACTCGTCTAGTCGTGCGCCAATCCCGTCAAGCAGGGAGCGCATTGCAATGGCTGACAACATCACCCTGCCTTTGCGGTCTGCAAGCATGCGCGCAGTGGGCGACAGCAACTTTGGCGCTGATTGAGTAGATAGGCCTGGCTGGTTGGTCCGGAATGTCTCGATCCACCGGACTTCTGGGGCGAGTTGCACAACTTGCCGGAAGCAATAAATTATCCCGAGAGATAGCACCCCAAGTATGAGTCCGTTGAGAGGTGGGTTGGCCAGGAACGCTTCCAGCAAAGGTCCGAACAATAACACTGCAACCCCGACGGCGAGCGCTAAAAAAAGCACCATGCGTGTAACGAAGCGATTGGGCTTATTCATCGGCCGGGCTCACAATTCTACACCCTCCCTATGCGACCCGGATGGCAACTAATTTACAATAACCAAATCAACACGGTCTTCGGGGCCGGATTCACTCTTAGCGCCGAGGGCCCTGACATCAATGCGAGTTGAATTGACACCAGACTCTATTAAAAACGATCTCACAGCTAGCGCACGCGACAGTGAAAGACGCCGTGCTGCACTAGCAGAGGCGTCTCGAGTTCCTGCGTATGCCTTAAGCTGTAGACGCGTGCGCTCCTCGGCATTGATTTGCCCGGCGAGCACCCTTAAAGCGGCTTCGCTACTCTCGCCAATTGTAGCATCGCCGCTAGCGAATAACACTGTCGTCGCGTCCGTTGATATAGATGGTTGGGAAGCTATTTCAGTTTGTGTGGGTGGTGTGGCAGGCGCTATGGCAGCTAACTCGGTTTGATCCGAAGAATCTGCCGATTGGTCTGGCTCCGTTGGTGGCGTTGGGACGGACGCTTTCGCGTACTCCACGTTTGAGGCAGCTGGGGTTGGCTGCGTCTCCCGCACGGTATTTAGGGACTTGCTTACATCGACGGACTTTGTTTCGGCCACATCAACCCTAGGCACTGCTACCGATTCCTTTTGGGGCAAAGCGGAACTATCGGGTGTGCCAACGACCTGTGGGGTAGCATCGGCTGGCGTTGAAAGTGATTGCACTGACGAGTTGCGGATAGATGGTAGTTCAATAACATGTGAACTCGGCGCGTGACCGTTGTTAGAGCTTGTAGCTGCCTCAACAGGGGGACTCACTAAC
>CAJWOI010000016.1 GCA_913044255.1 uncultured Alphaproteobacteria bacterium | reverse complement strand
GCGCTGAAGAGTGGGGCAACGTTTCTAACGGAAAATACTGCATCCCTTATTGAATCCGATGGTTTGGAGGTATTGATTGAAGCCACGGGAGATCCCGCGGCCGGAATACGCCACTGCCTCAAAGCCATTGATCAAGGGCGCCATATAATTATGGTAAATGTCGAGGCCGATGTGGTTGCGGGTCCGTTGCTCGCGCGCAAGGCCACGGAAGCTGGGTTAGTCTACAGTCTTGCTTACGGAGATCAGCCAGCGCTAATTTGTGAACAAGTGGATTGGGCGCGCGCGGCCGGTTTCGACGTAGTATCAGCTGGGAAGGGCACACGATACCACCCGAACTTTCACCGATCGACCCCTGACACCGTTTGGCCCAACTACGGTCTTAGTTCGGAACGAGCCGAACGGAGCGGTATGAATCCGAAAATGTTTAACAGCTTTATTGACGGGTCCAAGTCGGGTATCGAGATGACCGCTGTTTGCAACGCGACTGGTTTGACACCGCAACCAGATGGGTTAAATTTTCCGCCTGCTTCTATGTATGATTTAGCCGAGGTATGTAAACCGGTTGCTGTGGGCGGGCAGGTGAGCCACAAAGGGACGACAGAGGTAGTGTCGTCAATACAGCGTGATTGGCAGCCCGTCGAAAATCATTTGCAAATGGGCACTTTTGTGGTGGTTGAGGCGGGCTCAGAATACGTTCGGGACTGTTTTGAAGATTATAATATGATGCCGGATTCCAGCCGTGAATATGCATCACTTTACCGCCCAATACATATGATCGGTCTTGAGCTGGGAATTTCCGTGGCCTCGGCGGCATTGCGGGGAGAAGCTACTGGTGCTCCTTCCGTTTTCTGTTCCGATGTCATCGCGACGGCTAAGCGTCCTTTAAAGACTGGCGAAATTCTTGATGGAGAAGGCGGTTATTGTGTTTGGGGGCAACAGATGTCTGCTAACCGCTCGTTAGAAATAGGGGGTTTACCCCTCGGTCTTTCCGATAAAGTCAGGTTAACGCGCGACCTTCCCGAGGGTTCGCAGCTTACTTGGAACGACGTTGACATTGATGAGAATGATCATGCCGTCCTTGTCCGCCGCGAAATGGAGGCTGCGTTTGGGCGCCCAAATGAGGTTGTTGGGCCGGCGGAGTAAAACCGTACTTGGTATTCTTTCATTGTTTCGGTGAAAAATTTACCTGTGCCAGCGCTTTTTTGCTGGCAACCGACAAGTCGCTCTTGCAGCAAGGCTACGCTAGCGTCTTCTAAAGCAAAAACCGCGTGTATAGCGGGGTCAAACTGCTAGTTGGGCAATGACATTCGGGCCAAGAGCAATATTTACCCGCTTGTTTTGTCCACAAAATATTTTTTACACCCCTATCTAGGCGTGCTGTCCTCCATTGATGTGTATTTCAGCTCCGTTGACGTAACTGGACTGCTCAGAACATAGAAAATAGATTGTTTTTGCGACTTCCTCCGGTGTTCCTAGACGCCGCATTGGTATTTCGGGCACTAATTTTTTTTCGGTTTCTGGGGACAGGATCGACGTTTTGATCTCGCCGGGGGCGATGGCGTTGACACGGATACCGTAAGGCCCAAAATCAACTGCCATCTCGCGAGTTAAACTCGCCAGAGCTGCTTTTGATGTTGCGTATGCGGTGCCGGCAAAAGGATGCACGCGGCCTCCGGCAATTGAGGTCACATTTACCACTGTGCCGTGCGTTTTTGCGAGCTGCTCAAAAAGGCCGCGTGCGAGCATTATGGGAGCAAAGAAATTCACTTGAAAAACGTGGCGCCAGTCCTGCATCTCGGTAGATATCGAATCTAGTCGGTTACCAGTAGGCTCTTTTGGTGATATAGCGGCGTTGTTGACAAGCGCATCAAGACCGGCCCCGTTGAGTTTTGCACGGAGAACGTCAACTTGTTGTGGCAGAGCATTTACGTCGGAAAGGTCTATTTGCATATGATCCTCTGGACCAGCCTCCCAAGGACAGTCCTCGGGGAACGCATGCCGCGAGCAAGTAATTACCCTCCAACCTGCGCTAGAAAATCGTTTGACCGTTGCGTGTCCAATGCCTCGACTAGCTCCTGTGAGGACTAATGTTTTACGTTGATCATCGTCCATTCAGCACTGTCCTTTATCTTGTTTGTCTCATTATTGCAGTGGGTCGCAGTGGGAGAAAGAGTTATACTACACGCTCTTTCTCTGAATGAGGCGAGCGGCGTCATAATTTTTGGCACCTGTGTGTGGGGTGCAAATTGGGTTGGTGGAGGCGATTTTGGCAACGTGACGCTAGGTAGTGCGTATAATTATGCGTGTTTAGGCGAAAGTGAGACCTTAACATGTGATTTATAGGAGAAAATTACCGGATAGTGTCTTACTATTTATTGCGGCTTTTCTATCGCATATATTCAAAATGTTCGGGGCTTTTCACCTATGAAATGGGCGCACTTGTGAATTGTTTACGCTTAGGGGTGAGTGAACCGGGTCTTGTATCAATCGCGTGACGGGCGTATTCAGCAGAGCGCAGAAAAGATGAAGTGATGTGAACTATGACCTTATTTGAGAATAATCGCCTTCTTCTGGCTTTTATGAGTTCATTGCTCCTGGTTAGTTGTTCTTACCTACCGGACCAATTGGACCCGATCGATTGGGTAGATTCTGCGAATGATTGGGTTAAGGCAGGTATCTGGGGAAATGAATCTTCTGACCCTGACCCCAATGCACCAATGGCACGGGAAGCAGTGCTTTCGACGTCCGGTGAGGAAGACCCGTTCCCAAGTCTTTCTGAGGTTCCTGATGAGCGACCTTCTACTTCCAGTTTTGAGGAACGGGAGCTTTTAGCTGAGCAACTTATTGCCGACCGAGATAATGTTCGTTACAGCGAGGAACCAAGTGTTGCGCCGACTCGTGTTGAACGTGCAGTGGAAGTGCCAGTGGTCCTGGAACGCGAAGTAGAGGTGCCGGTGGTGCTGGAACGCGAAATGGAAGTTCCAGTTGTAACTGGTACTGCCTCGTCAATACGGCGAGAAGATGTGACGATCTCAGAGGAATGGGTGATTACACCTCCCCCAGTGCCGGAGGTGCCGAACTGGAGCACGGTGGAAGAGCATTTTTACTCAATGTTTCGGGCTTCAGGCGGTGCAGGTAGCACCGCACCGACGGCGGTTGTGGCAGGTGGTCATCAAATGACCAATTCATCGATAACTTCTAACGATGGCACTGCCGTGGCGGCATTCCCATTCAGCACGCACGCAGCAGTTATTTATTTCAATCACGGTTCAGCTCGATTATCTCGACAAGACCGAGAAGTATTGCGTCAAGTTGCGGCAGCACAAAAGGAGTATGGCGGTAATGTGCGCGTGGTAGGCCATGCCAGCAGTAAAACCAAAACCAACGATTTGGTTGATCACAAACTGGCGAATTACCAGACATCGTTGGCACGTGCGAGTGCCGTTGCGGACGAGCTGGTTAAATTGGGTGTGGAAAGTCAAAGGGTATTTGTTGAGGCCGTGTCCGATAATCAGCCGGATTATTCAGAGGCGACGAAATTGGGTGAGGCAGCGAATAGGCGCGCTAATATTTATATAGAGTTTTTGACGCCACCGAGTTGATATACAGTAGCTATTGCTGTCTGTTTTAAACTAGTTAATTCCAAGACTGAAATATTGACGATGGAACACCGATTCGAGCGGATAAACCGACTCCCGCCTTACGTGTTTTCAGAAGTAAACGAGATGAAGGCACGCGCGCGCGCAAAGGGCCTTGACATAATCGATTTTGGCATGGGAAATCCGGATTCGCCCAGCCCCCCTCACGTGGTAGAAAAATTGATCGAAGCAGTTAAGGATTCGCGCACCCACCGCTATTCGACGTCACGCGGTATTAAGGGTTTGCGCCGTGCACTAGCAAGCTATTATCTGCGGCGTTTTGGCGTTGAGCTGGATCCCAACGAGGAGGTGATTGTTACATTGGGTTCCAAGGAGGGTTTAGCAAATCTAGCATCGGCAATTTCCGCCCCTGGCGATGTCATTTTGGTGCCAAACCCAAGTTATCCGATTCATCCATACGGTTTCATTATTGCTGGTGCTAGCGTACGCCATGTACCAAGCGGTCCTGGATTTGATTTGATGGCTGAAATCCATCGAGCGGTTAGGGAGAGCGCACCTTCGCCACGTGCGCTGGTACTAAACTTCCCTAATAATCCGACTGCCGAGGTTGTGGATCTATCTTTCTATCGCGAGGTGGTCAAATTTGCTCAAGCGCACGGAATTTTTATCCTTTCCGATATTGCTTACGCAGAAATCTATTTTGATGGCGAGCCTCCTCCTTCCATATTGCAAGTCCCTGGCGCTCGTGAAATCGCGGTGGAATTTAGTTCTCTGAGTAAGACGTATTCCATGCCTGGTTGGCGGGTTGGCTTTGGGGCTGGGAATAGAGGGCTCATTGATGCGCTTGCACGGATCAAATCCTATCTGGACTACGGCGCGTTTACGCCCGTGCAAGTCGCAGCCTCCGCAGCTTTAAACGGACCCCAGGACTGTGTGGAACGAATCCGTTTGCGGTATCGAGAGCGTCGCGACGTATTGATCGAAAGTTTTGCGTCTGCCGGATGGGAAATTCCATCGCCTAGAGCGACTATGTTCGTTTGGGCGCCAATTCCGGTTGGAATGAAGGCCATGGGCTCCCTGGAATTTTCCAAATTATTGCTTCAGGAAGCGCAGGTGGCTGTGTCTCCAGGTATCGGTTTTGGTGAACATGGTGAGGGATATGTTCGTTTAGCATTGGTCGAGAATAGACAGCGAATTCGTCAGGCTGCGCGGAACATTAAATTGTTCCTCGCCAAGTATCAGAATTTAACGGTTCCGCCTCTCACCCGCGCTTTTGGGTCCTGAAGAAATTTTGCAGTCACGGCGACAATGGCGAATCGGCGATAACGTTATTGGTGCTTCTCTGACGTACTACGTAAGTGCGGGTTAGCGAGGGCTCTGATAGAGCTTCGTTGTTCGCGGGGCCATTGCATCGTCTCTGATCCCATGGTGTATGGTTGTTCCCACTTGCAGACTTTGTACTCTCGATACATTGGAAGGGTGTTTTATTTGATATGGTTGAGACGTTGGATAGAAATCTTGCCTTAGAGGTAGTGCGTGTCACGGAAGCTGCGGCCCTGGCAAGTTCACGTTTGATGGGATGTGGCGACGAAAAGGCGGCTGATCAGGCGGCTGTCGATGCTATGCGTCAATCGCTCAATGGTTTAGAGATTAATGGCACGGTGGTTATAGGTGAAGGAGAGCGGGACGAGGCACCGATGCTCTTCATAGGTGAAAAAGTTGGAGCCGGTGGGCCGACGGTGGACATAGCTCTTGACCCTCTTGAGGGCACTACTATTTGTGCTACAGGTGGGGCTAATGCTTTGTCAGTGATCGCTATGGCTGAGGAAGGCGGGCTGTTGCAGGCCCCCGACGTTTATATGGAAAAAATTGCCGTAGGGCCGGGTGCGCCGACTGGCGTGGTTGATTTGGATGAGACCACTACCAACAACCTGAAGAACCTTGCTCGTGCCAAGGGTCGGGATGTCTCTGATTTGGTGGCCTGCATTTTAAATCGGCCACGTCACGAGGAGCTGATTTCTGTGACGCGGGAAGCTGGGGCACGGATTCAACTTATCCAAGATGGAGATGTTGCCGGTGTGATAGCGACCGCGCGAGAGGACACTGGTATTGATATATACATGGGGGTGGGCGGCGCACCCGAAGGGGTGCTTGCAGCGGCTGCACTTAGGTGTACAGGTGGCCAGATGCAGGGGCGGCTAGTATTCCGCAATGACGAAGAAAGAAAACGAGCGGTAAAGCTCGGCGTTGACGATTTATCCAGGAAATATGATCTGGGTGAGATGGCCAAGGGGGAGGTGATGTTTGCCGCAACTGGTGTCACAGATGGATCGATGTTGCGTGGTGTAAGGCGCGCGAATGCGTCGGTGAGCACGGAGTCGCTCGTTATGCGTTCCAAGACGGGAACTGTCCGTGTAATCAGTGCTGAGCACAATCTCACCTTGAAGCCGGTGTTTGAGTACAGCATTCGGTAGTCTGGGTATGTCGGGTCAAGTCGGTGCTTTGTTAGGCGTTGAATGCTCGGTGACGGGTATGCGGTGGAGGGATAGGGTCGTTGATCATCGCTCCGCAATAGCAATTTCCCAACGTTTGGCGGTTCCGGAAGTCGTTGGCAGGCTTTTGGCAGCTCGTGGAGTCGGTGCCGAGGGTGCCGAACGGTTTCTCGATCCGAAATTAAGAGAACTGATGCCGAATCCCTCGAGTTTGATGGATATGGATCGTGCAGCCGCTCGCGTGGCTCGGGCTATCTTCAAGGGTGAGAGAATAGCAGTTTTTGGCGACTACGATGTGGACGGCGCGACTGCTTCTGCTTTGTTGCGCAGTTATTTATCCAAACTCGGGGTGAATATTGAAGTTTATATACCGGACCGCATCCGTGAAGGATATGGGCCGACCGCGAAGGCGTTTGAAAGTTTGCGAGAAAATGGCGCGGAAGTAGTGGTTACGGTCGACTGTGGCACCACCGCGCACGATGCGCTCGGCAGGGCAGAGGACATTGGACTTGATGTAATTATACTCGATCATCATATGGCTGGACCTGCTCTGCCAAGATGTGTTGCGTTGGTGAACCCAAATCGGTTGGACGACGACAGTGGGCAAGGATCGTTGGCGGCGGTGGGCGTTACTTATTTGCTCATCGTGGCGTTGAATCGTAGTTTGCGTGAGGCGGATTTTTTTACGAACAAGGCCGAACCAAATCTGGTAGCATTGCTAGATTTGGTAGCGCTTGGCACGGTCTGTGACGTGGTGCCTTTGACGGGCCTGAATCGAGCCCTAGTTCGTCAGGGGTTAAAGGTTTTGGCGAGGCGCGATAACAGGGGTTTAGCTGCATTGGCCGATGTGGCCGCGGTTGATGGACGCCCTGATTGTTATCACCTGGGCTATGTATTAGGCCCACGTATCAATGCAGGTGGCCGGGTGGGGGAGTCAGACCTGGGCCATCGTTTGTTAACGACGAATGACCCACTGGAAGCTCTCCGGTTGGCCACACGATTGAACGATTTGAATTTGGAGAGGAGAGCAATTGAATCACTAAACGTCGAACAGGCTTTCTCACAGGTGGAATCAAAGGGGCAACTCGGTCCGGCAATCGTCGTTCGGGACCAGCACTGGCACGTAGGCGTAATCGGTTTGGTAGCAAGTCGGCTGACCGAACGGTATAAGAGGCCCGCTTTTGTTGCGGCGTTTGATGGTAACATTGGAAAGGGATCTGCGCGGTCTATCCCCAATATAGATGTTGGTGCGATGATTACTGCCGCCCACCAAGCCGGTCTGCTAATGGCGGGTGGGGGTCACTCGATGGCCGGTGGTTTCACAATTCAACACGAAAAATTTGATGACTTTCGGAATTTTATAGAGAAACGCACGATAAAATTGGGTTGTCTAACAGCTGCACCGTCACTGGGCGTGGATTGTGTTCTGGCTTTATCGGCAGCTCAGACAGATTTGGTCGAGAAATTTGAGCAGGTGGGCCCTTACGGCCCGGGGAACCCGATGCCTCGGTTTGCTTTTGCGGGGGTGAAAGTTGTCAGGGTCGACACTGTCGGAGATGGAGGTCATGTGCGCTGCATCTTCGCCGGTGAGGGGGGTTCCCGGCTGAAGGGAATAGCTTTTCGGTCTGCCGATCAGCCATTGGGGCATGCCTTGCTGAACGCTAAAAATCTTCACGTTGCCGGCTCTTTGCGAGCCAATAATTGGCGTGGTCGCCATGAAGTACAGTTATTTATTGATGACGTTGCTTACCCGGAAGACTGTTAGATACTATTATGTAAGTTTGATCTTAACGATGTTCGCTATGTACTCGGTTACTTCATCGTAAATGGCATGATTCAGCTGGGAGCTCTTAATGACTGGAGGAGTCGCATTAATTACCGGCGTCACCGGACAGGATGGTGCCTACCTTTCAGAATTGCTGCTAGCCAAGGGTTACGAAGTTCACGGCATAAAGCGGCGTTCTTCTTCATTTAACACTGAGCGCGTTGATCATTTGTACAGTGATCCGCATGAAGTGACGTCAAAATTTCATTTGCATTTTGGGGACCTTACCGACGCTACAAATTTAATACGCATAATCCAGGAAGTCCGACCTACGGAAATATACAATCTTGGTGCGCAAAGCCATGTTCAAGTGAGTTTCGAGACGCCTGAATATACTGCAAATGCTGATGCTCTCGGTACGCTACGTCTACTCGAAGCGGTTCGATTGTTGGGGCATGAGAACAACTGCCGATTTTATCAGGCCTCGACTTCGGAAATGTTTGGGAATGCCATTGAGCGGCCACAGCGAGAAACAACCCCGTTCTGCCCGCGGAGTCCATATGCAGCTGCGAAACTTTATGCGTATTGGGTCTGCATAAATTACCGAGAGGCATATGGCATACATGCCTCAAATGGTATTCTATTTAACCATGAAAGCCCCATCCGGGGAGAGACGTTTGTTACCCGCAAAATTACCCGGGCCGTCGCTGCAATTGAACTTGGAATTCAAAATTGTATTTTTCTTGGGAATCTGGACTCGTTTCGTGATTGGGGTCATGCACGTGATTATGTGGAGGGCATGTGGCGTATTTTGCAACAATCTAAACCGGATGACTATGTGCTCGCTACAGGCGAGGCACATAGTGTGCGAGAATTTGTTGAACTTTCATTTGCGGAAGTTTCCAGGAATCTGGAATGGCGAGGGAAAGGTTTGGAGGAGGAAGGTGTTGACAAAGACTCGGGTAAGGTGCTCGTGCGGGTTGATCCAAAATATTACCGTCCTACAGAAGTAGAGTGTTTACTCGGAGATCCGACAAAAGCAAATAAGTTATTAGGTTGGCGACATACAACATCGTTTCCCGAGTTGGTACGCGAAATGGTTGCTGCGGATCTAACTTTGATGGCGCGAGAGCGCCGAATTAATTCTGAATAGAATGATTTTTAGTGATGTCAGTCCGTAAGGCTGTTTTTCCGGTTGCGGGTTTCGGGACACGGTTCCTGCCGGCAACAAAGTCGGTGCCTAAGGAGATGATGACAGTGGTGGACAAGCCGCTGTTACAATACGCTGTTGAAGAGGCGCAGAGCGCTGGTATCGAACAATTTATCTTTGTTACATCCCCTTATAAGTCAGCAATTGCTGATCATTTGGGCGCTTCAAGTGAACTTGAAAAGTTTCTTAGCGATGGTGGAAATGCCTCTCTTCTTGCGAGCGTACGAGGCTGCCAATTGCCTTCGAATGCTGCACATTTCTTGGTGCAAGAAAAACCGCTTGGATTGGGTCACGCGGTTTGGTGTGCGCGGAAAGTTGTAGGTGACGAACCTTTTGCAATAATTCTACCTGATGATTTGGTTTTGGCTGATATACCTTGTTTGTCCCAGATGGTTGCCGCGCATGAAAAAACTGGTGGGAATATGGTTGCTGTGGTGGATGTGCCTCGCGAGGATACCAAGCGATATGGTGTGTTAGCACCTGGAGAAGCCCGTGGTGGCTTGGTTGAGATTAACGGATTGGTTGAAAAGCCCAATCCAAAGGAGGCTCCGTCACAGTTGGCTATAATTGGACGTTATATCTTGCAGGCTGAGATCTTTAAGCAATTAGGAGAACAAAAATACGATGTAAACGGGGAAATTCAGTTGACTGACGCCATGTGCGCCTTGATAGGCGGTGGGCCTTTTAATGGGTTTAAATTTGAGGGTAAACGTTATGATTGTGGCGATAAGATTGGTTTGCTGGAGGCCAACATAGCCTATGGACTTTCTCGAGATGAGTTGCGGAATGACGTTGCCGCCGTTGTTTTGCGTGCGGCGGATGCACTCAAATCGGACTAGGGGGAGATCATGCGTATAGCAATGATTGGGGCGGGCTATGTCGGTTTAGTTTCGGCTGCATGCTTTTCGGAGTTTGGCATAGACGTTGTATGCGTCGATAAGGATCACCAAAAGATTAAACTTCTCCACTCAGGAAACATTCCGATACATGAGCCTGGCTTGGAGAACCTAGTGCAAGCCAACACGGATTCCGGTCGTCTTACCTTCACTACTGACTTGGGCCCCGCGGTGACGGACGCTGATGCAGTGTTCATTGCAGTTGGGACCCCCAGCCGACGGGGAGATGGCTACGCAGATCTGTCGTATGTGTATGCCGTTGCTGAAGAGATTTCCGGATGTTTGAGTGGCCACGCACTAATAGTGTTGAAATCAACGGTACCAGTGGGGACCGGGGATGAAATAGAACGCCGCATCATGGCTGCGCGTCCTGAACTCAAGTCAGGCAAACATTTCGATGTTGTTTCAAATCCAGAATTTTTGCGCGAGGGATCGGCCATAGAAGATTTTATGCGTCCAGATCGGATTATTGTTGGCAGCCATTCGGAATACGCGAGAGACGTCCTTAAGAAACTTTATCGGCCATTATTTTTGCGTGATACACCTGTTCTTTTTACTGATCGTCGTACGGCTGAATTAACCAAATATGCTTCTAATGCGTTTCTCGCTACTAAGATTACATTTATTAACGAAATTGCGAATCTGTGTGAGGCAGTTGGTGCAGATGTCCAAGACGTGGCGAGGGGTATGGGTTTGGACCGCCGAATAGGGTTGAAGTATCTGCATGCAGGCCCCGGTTACGGCGGAAGTTGTTTCCCGAAAGATGCTGCAGCTTTGGCTCGTACTAGCGAAGATTTTGGATCACCAGTACAAATTGTGAACTCGGTGATAGCGATTAACACAGCGCGTCGGATGGAGATGGTTGATAAGGTGGTCGCTGCCTGCGGGGGCACTGTAGATGGCAGTAAAATTGCGATTCTGGGTTTGACTTTTAAGCCAAACACTGACGATATTCGAGACGCGCCAAGCTTGGATATAATATCAGGGTTACAGGCAGCCGGGGCCTCGGTAAGCGCTTATGACCCGGTCGGAATGGTCGCTGCCCAAGAGTGTTTAAGTGACGTGGCTTGGGGTAGCTCCGCGTACGACATATTGGAAGGAGCGCAAGCTCTGGTGATTATTACCGAATGGAACGAGTTTCGTGCGCTTGATCTCAGTCGGATCAAATCTTTGATGGCAGAACCTTTGATACTTGATCTGCGGAATATATACCGGTTGGAAGATATGAGTAACGAAGGAATCCGTTATATCAGTGTGGGTCGTCCCCAGATTGAACAATAATGGGTCCCGCCGGTGGCTTAGATTCCAACGTTCTTAGGGCGTACGATATTCGTGGCGTAGTCGGTCAAACTTTGCAGATCGAAGATGCGTTCGCGATCGGACGAGCCTTTGCCACCGTCTCAGCCGCCCGACTTGGGCGCCAGCCCAAACTGTGTGTTGGTTATGATGGACGTCTCTCGTCGCCTGATCTAGAGGCCGCATTGGTGAGAGGTTTGGTGAGCTCGGGGGCGGATGTGTTGCGAAGTGGCTTGGGACCCACTCCGATGCTTTATTTTGCTGTTAAAAAACTTGATAGAGATGGCGGCGTGATGGTGACGGGTTCCCACAATCCGCCCGACTTTAATGGTTTTAAATTGACGCTTTCCGGATTGCCGTTCTGGGATCAGGACATTCAAATTCTCGGTAAGATAATTTCTGATGCTGATTTTTCCGATCGCCAAGGCAAAGTAGCGAGAGTCTCTGTAGAAAATGACTATGTAGAGCGCTTAAGTGCCGAATATACTAGCAATCAACGGCTATCAGTCGCGTGGGATGCCGGAAATGGCGCGGCAGGAAAAGTGATAGGCAGTCTTGTCAATCGCTTGCCGGGGAATCATCTCGTTTTAAACGGTGATATTGATGGAACCTTCCCATCACACCACCCAGATCCAACTGTTCCTGAAAATTTAGATCAATTAATATCGGCAGTGGTCGATCACTCCTGCGATTTTGGTGTTGGTTTTGATGGCGATGGAGATCGAATCGGAGTCGTCGATAATAAGGGGCGGATCGTTTGGGGAGATCAGCTATTAACGCTTTACGCGATTGATCTACTTCGGGACATGCCTGGGGCCTCGATCATTGCAGACGTGAAATCAAGCCTTGTTTTTTTTCAGGAAGTTGCTGCGCATGGAGGCAAACCAGTCATGTGGCGGACTGGACACTCTCCAATCAAAAGTAAAATGATGGAATTGAATTCCCCGCTTGCTGGAGAGATGAGTGGCCATATTTTTTTTGCAGATCGTTACTACGGCTATGATGATGCAGTTTACGCGGCAGTACGCTTGCTTGATTTGATGGCGCGATCTAAGTGCTCCCTTGAAACACTCTGCGATCAATTGCCAACAACTTTTCATACACCCGAGGTGCGCTTTCCTTGCGATGACGTACTAAAATTTCAGATTATAGATTCGGTGCGCGAACGGCTTGAAGATATGAGCGGAATAGAAGTCAACTCCATTGATGGTGTTCGTGTAACAACCCCTGATGGGTGGTGGTTGCTTCGCGCATCTAACACGCAACCCGTGCTAGTTGCACGCTGTGAGGCGGAAGACGCGAATGGGCTAGTTCGTCTAAAAGCAATGTTAAGGGAACAACTGAGTCATTTTGGACTTGCGGCCCCCATAAAATAAACGTTGTTTCGAAGAAGTTTTTGTTTCACATCCTCGAATAATCAACACCCTATTGTTAAGAAGTCCAGATAGTAATTCTACCTAAACAGTGGGTTAGGAAGCGGGGCTGGGAGGGGAGATTATGCATTCTTGTGCGCGCGTGGTGGTTAGTTTGTCGCATAGAGCCCTAGCTGCGGCTTCTGTCAGGCCAATATGACGTGCTCTGTAAAGGGTGCCAATGGGGTCTGTTACGGTTGAAATTTCCCGGCGGGTATTTGCTAGCAAATCAGGGAACCATGGAACGACGCTGTCGAGTGCTCGCTCGGCCGCATCATGTTGAGAAAAAGCCCCCAATTGGATGCCCCATGTTTTATCGTCGATATCACCAGCTATTGCATTGGCTACTGCGACATGATCTGTCAGGGTCTTGGTTACTATATCAGTAGCGTGGGCCACGGCTATCTGAGAGGCATTCAATGAATGTGTATTGTTCTCGGTGTTTCTTAAGGGCTTGCGTGGAGGTATTGAGACGGTAGCAAATAATTTATCGCTCCGCTCAAACCTGATATAGGCTCGGTCTAGTAGGCGACGCATTTGCGCGTCTCTCCTTTGTGCGGATTTACCACCAAGCACAACTGCGATGATGTGATGCCGATTATACCGTGCCGATACCATCAAGTTGTAACCGGATGCGCGAATATAGCCGGTCTTAATTCCTTCCACCCCTTTGTGTACGCCGAGTAAATTGTTGTGGTTGCGGTACGTTCGTCCGCGGTACCTAAAGTTTTTATGCGCAAAATAATGGACGTAACGAGGAAAATTTTTGTACAGCGCTATGCCAAGCAAGCCTAGGTCTCTGGCCGTGGTTCTTTGTTTTCTATTCGGAAGGCCGGAAGCATTCCTAAAGGTGGTATTTTGCATTCCGAGAATGTGGGCCTGTTGGGTCATTAATTCTGCGAAGGCTGGTTCAGAGCCAGAAATAAATTCTGCCACGGCGGAAGCTATGTCATTTGCGGACTTAGTAGTCAGTGCTAGGATAGCATCTTCTAGCGCGATCGAGTCGCCGGCTTTAAGGCCTATTTTTGAAGGAGGTTGCCGGGCCGCGCGTTGGGATATCGGGACCTTTGAGCTAAAAGTAAAAACCCCCTCATCAAGACCTTTGAAGACCATGTAAAGAGTCATCACCTTGCATAGCGAAGCGGGAAAGTTTAGCACCTGACTGTTGCGCGCATGCAACACGGTCCCACTACCTGCATCCACGACATAGGCGGCGTAGCCTGCCTGCGCGGACGGCCTCGTATTTAGAGCGACAATCAACCCTAGTACTAGAAGAGTTAATTGAGAACCACGTCTAAATACTGAGCAGTACTTTGACTTTGGTTCGAGACAGTAAGCGCGCGGTCCCATTTGACGTGACTAAGCCACACAAGTTGCGTTGAGTAATGGTTTGTACTGGAACATTTAGATGCTTAAGACACGATCCAGAAAAAAACGAATGGGCTGTCAGTTCATCTATATTTAAGCAAAAGGTTTCTGTAAAGGTGTTACAAAAAATCACGCAAAATGCGCTAAATCAGCGGCTTTATGGGGTGTCTCCTTGAGTTCTAAGGATTAATATAGTTGCACAGCGTAAACTCATTCGAATCGCCATATAGTGACTTTAGCCGTTTGGCGACGATTGAAATATTTAGTGAAATTAGCTTCACTAATGGATTCTAGCTCTTGTCGATGCCGCTATCACACCCTAAATCTAGCTGATGTCGGCTCGGGGCGGTATTCACCGAATGGGTGGATGATGCTCTACCGTTTATGTTAGCAACCGGTAATAGATCTCATCGCGAAAACCGTACAAATCCGTTAAGAGTTTGCTTCATATGAGTAATAACCCCCGGAAAGATAATAACAATGGCGCGGATACAGGCGTTGTTACCCGTGTAAAACCGACAACCAAAAAGCCTTCTATGTACAAGGTTTTATTGTTGAATGATGACTATACTCCGATGGAGTTTGTGGTTTATGTGTTAGAAAGATTTTTTAATAAACAAAGCGAAGAGGCTACACAGATCATGCTACATGTTCACCAGCGGGGTGTGGGGATATGTGGAGTGTATTCCTACGAGGTCGCGGAGACGAAGGTTACGCAGGTAATGGATTTTGCACGCCAAAATGAGCACCCTCTACAGTGTACATTGGAGAAAGACTAACGGCGCACAAGGTCTTGCGCCAAAGGAAATGGTCCTAAATGCTTTCAAAATCGCTTGAGCAAAGTCTTCACCATTCGCTGGCTTTGGCCAAATCTAGAAATCACGAATTTGCCACTTTGGAACATTTATTGTTGGCATTAACCGAGGATGAGGATGCGGTTGATTTACTGCGCGCTTGTGGTGTCGATGTCAGCCGACTGCACTACGTACTGGAGAAATTCATTGATGAAGAATTAAGCGGGTTGGTTATAGACGGTACGGAGGTAGAAGCGAAAGCAACTGCAGGTTTTCAACGTGTCATCCAACGGGCAGTTCATCATGTCCAGATGTCGGGTCATGACGAGGTCACAGGGGCCAATACCCTGGTTGCAATCTTTTCGGAGCGCGAATCGCACGCAGTTTATTTCCTTCAAGAACAAGACATGACCCGGTTAGATGCTGTTAGCTACATAAGTCACGGGATCGCCAAAGTACCCGGTTCTGAGCACGCAGCTGTTCCCGTTGGGTCAGAGAATGATGATGATCAAGGTGTCAAACAAGGAAAGGAAGCGCTAGAGGCGTATTGTGTAGATCTAAATGAAAAAGCCCGTGAAGGGAAAATTGATCCACTGATTGGGCGGCGTGACGAGGTGGAGAGGACCATCCAGGTATTATGTCGCCGTTCCAAGAACAATCCCCTTTATGTTGGTGATCCCGGGGTCGGTAAAACAGCCATTGCCGAAGGATTGGCACGGCAGATTGTGACTAAAGAGGTGCCCGACGTGCTCAGCGAGGCCACGATTTTTGCGTTGGATCTGGGAGCTCTGCTGGCTGGAACCCGTTACCGCGGTGATTTTGAAGAGAGGGTCAAAGCGGTACTTTCAGAACTGGAGAGTCACGACGGCGGAATCTTATTTATTGACGAAATCCACACAATTATTGGAGCGGGTGCAACCTCAGGTGGTGCTATGGACGCTTCAAATATGCTTAAACCTGCGCTGCAGAATGGGTCTCTGCGATGTATCGGTTCAACGACCTACAAGGAGTATAGAAATTATTTCGAAAAAGACAGGGCACTAGCTCGACGCTTTCAGAAGATCGACGTTAACGAGCCGACAGTCGCGGACGCAATCAAGATACTTCAGGGTCTGAAGCCATACTACGAGAAGTACCATCGGTTGCGCTACACGAAAGACGCGCTCAAAGCTGCAGTTGAGTTGTCGGCCCGCTATATCGGAGATCGAAAACTTCCGGACAAGGCCATTGATGTGATTGATGAGGTAGGTGCCGCGCAAGCTCTGCTACCGGAGAGCAAGCGCAAAAAAACGATTGGCACTCGAGATGTGGAAGTCGTGATTTCTAAGATGGCTCGGATCCCTCCGAAAAGAGTATCAAAAGATGACAAATCCATGCTTGAGAAACTCGAACGCGACCTGAAACTGGTGGTATTCGGCCAGGATAAGGCCATCGGCGCGCTTTCTGGTGCGATTAAATTGTCCCGTGCGGGCCTTCGTGAGCCTGAGAAACCCATAGGAAATTATTTGTTTTCCGGGCCAACAGGTGTGGGAAAGACCGAGGTCGCGCGTCAACTCGCTCACTCGATGGGTATTGAGTTAATTCGCTTTGATATGTCTGAATACATGGAACGCCACACTGTCTCGCGTTTAATCGGGGCTCCACCCGGCTACGTGGGGTTTGATCAAGGCGGCTTGTTGACTGATGCAATTGACCAGCATCCGCATGCCGTGTTGTTGCTAGATGAGATCGAAAAAGCGCACCCGGACCTGTTTAATATCCTTTTGCAAGTCATGGATCATGGCAAGTTGACCGATCATAATGGCAAGGAGGTTGACTTCCGTAACGCTATTTTGATCATGACTACTAATGCCGGTGCTACCGAATTGGCAAGACCAGCGATTGGATTTGGCCGCGAAACCCGAGAGGGTGATGATGACGAAGCTATTAAGCGCGCATTTTCCCCTGAATTCAGAAATAGACTAGATGCGGTGATTGGCTTCAGTAGCTTGCCTCCAGAAGTGATTGCTCAGGTGGTCAATAAGTTTATCGCTCAACTGGAAGCGCAACTTGCTGATCGTGCGGTGTCAATTGAACTTAGCGAAGACGCTAGCACTTGGTTGGCGTCTAGGGGTTATGACCAAGCGTACGGTGCGAGGCCGCTGGCGCGAACTATTCAAGAGCATATCAAAAAGCCGTTGGCGGACGAGCTACTGTTCGGCAGGTTGACCAAGGGTGGTCATGTGAAGGTCTCGGTGGAGGCCAATAAGCTCAATTTCGAGGTAATAAATATTGAACCATCCAAAAAACCAAGATTGGGCGAGGACGCGACTGAAAGCGATGAAACTGTCCAATAAGATTTATTGCGGCAATTTTCAGAGGATTTTTGGCTGGTCCCATTTCGCACGTGGATTTACTTATTGTTTGCCGATAGGGTCGTGAGGTCCCTCTTGTTTGTGCATCCTACGGGGTAATCCTAGAGGATCAATATTAATCTTATTAATTAACTTAATATGTTAAATCGTTAATATATAATCATCATTGTTATGTTTATAC
>CAJWOI010000015.1 GCA_913044255.1 uncultured Alphaproteobacteria bacterium | reverse complement strand
AGTGGGGCACAAGTAAGAACCTATGCAGCTGTTGTATTTTGCCTGGTTGCGCTTAAAGATTGGTGTCGGTGAGGAGCAGCTCGAGCCGCCACCAGAAGTGGCCACCGTTACTGATCTCTTGGATTGGCTGAGCGAGCAGGGTGATGGGTATGCTGAGGCACTGCTTGATCGGTCGGTAGTCCGTGTTGCCGTCAATCAAGAATATGTTGGGTTTGATCACCCATTGTCTCCTGAAGATGAGGTGGCTTTGTTTCCTCCCATAACTGGCGGTCGCGGAGGCCAGGGATGATTAAGCTCCAACGAGAGGATTTTGACGTTGGTGCTGAGTTATCTGCACTTTCCCGCGGGCAGCATAATATCGGTGGCATTGCCGCTTTCGTTGGCGTGGTTCGCGAGATTGGTTCTGATGGTGCCCCGGGTGCGATGACGTTAGAACATTACCCGGGAATGACAGAACGAAAACTAACCGAAATAGAAGCCGACGCATTGACACGTTGGCCCCTGGACGCTGTTTTGATCATCCATCGTTATGGTCGCCTGGAGCCGGGCGACCAAATAGTGCTTGTAATCACCGCTTCAGCGCATCGGACAGCGGCGCTCGAGGCTTGTCAATTTTTGATTGATTGGTTGAAGACGAAGGCGCCGTTTTGGAAGTTTGAGGAAACTGCCGAAGGCGGGAAATGGGTCGATGCCAGGTCTAGCGATGAACTGGCCACCGCGCGTTGGCTGGAGATGGATGGAAGAGGGGCGGACTAACGAATCCACGGTGAGATCTAACTAACCGCTGGTGGGGTGCATGTGCTCAGTTGGCGCCGACTGGGGCAGGCAATGGGGTTTCGGTCTCACTGTTAATAAGCGCTGTGTAGTCTTCTATCAGGCGCTTGGTAATAGGACCCACCTGGAAGTTTAGGTCATTACCAATTTGGCCCACTGGTGTAACCTCGGCGGCGGTCCCCGTAACGAATACCTCATCAGCATTCGACAATTCTTCCGGCATAATTATCCGTTCTACGGTTTCTATGCCATGCGCACGCGCAAGGTTGATTACCGTGCGTCGAGTGATGCCATCAAGGAAGCAATCAGCAATAGGCGTGTGAAGAATTCCATTAATTACCAAAAAAATATTTGCGCCAGTGGCCTCAGCCACGCGGCCACGCCAATCGAGCATCAACGCGTCATCGAAACCGTCCGCCTCGGCATCGTGCTTGCTAAGTGTGCAGATCATATATAAGCCCGCCGCCTTCGTTTTGGCTGGTATCGTCTCAGGCGATGGGCGTTTCCACTTCGACCATTGGAGCCGTATCCCTTTTAGACGCGCCTCCGGAGTAAAATAGGAGGGCCATTCCCACGCAGCAATGGACACGTGAATCGAACATTTTTGGGCCGAGACTCCCATCATTTCACTTCCGCGCCAAGCCACTGGGCGCAAATAACCGTCTGCGATATTGTTTGCCTCAAGGACTGTATAGTTGGCGGCATTAATTTCGGCTGCAGAAAAAGGCAATTCGAAACCGAGCGTCGTGGCCGAGTGGATCAAACGCTCCGTGTGCTCCTCGAGCTTAAATATTTTTCCGTTGTAAGAGCGTTGGCCTTCGAATACCGCACTGGCGTAATGAAGGCCGTGGGTCAGCACGTGAACTTTAGCTTCCCTCCACGGCACCATTGTTCCGTCAAACCAGATCAGACCATTGTTGTCATCATAACTTTGCATTGCAGTTACCGGGATCGACTGATGTTTGTGGTCTTGCCAAATGACGGTTGCGTTGGCTAGCACCCACCATCATATGTTGTCAACAACAGGCCATTTACTTATTCCCAAATTTTCTCGTAGATCGCAACGATCTCTTGAGAATTTGGTACTCTTGGGTTGTTGGCAGGTGATCCGGAGGCGAGTGCTTGTTCGGCCATGGTTTCAAGTAGGCTAAAATATGTGTTGTTACCGATACCGTAAGCTTTTGGACTTGGCACTTTAAGATCCTGATTTAGGCGTGTTAGCTCGTTGAGCAACTTCTTAACGGCGGTATCATCATTGTCCCTATCATCAGCGGTGCCCATGGCGCGTGCGCAGTCGGCATAGCGGCCTGCTGCGTGCGGTGCAGAAAAAGCGGTTACGGCTGGCAACAGCATGGCATTCGAAAGCCCATGTGGTACATGGAAGTGAGCGCCAATTGGACGGCTCATACCGTGGACCATGCATACTGACGCATTGGAGAAAGCCATTCCGCCCTGGGTTGCTGCAAGCATCATTGCTTCACGTGCAGAGGTATTGTCCGGCTGACTGCATGCAGTCCGGAGATGACGCGATACTAGCGCCATGCAGGATTTAGCTATGCTGTCAGTGAACGGGTTCTGTTTTTTGCTGACATAAGCCTCTATTGCGTGCGTTAAGGTATCAATTCCTGTATCGGCAGTTAGCCGCCACGGCATAGTGACGGTAAGGGTGTAGTCCACCAATGCTGCTTGTGGAACGTAGGCAAGGCCCATGCACAGCATTTTTTCGTCTGTTTCTGTGTCGGTAATTACGGTAAACCGGGTTACTTCGGAGCCCGTGCCTGCGGTGGTTGGAATCGCGATTATCGGATAGTCACTGTGATCTACCTGATTAGGGACTTTGTAGTCGCGCATGGCGCCGCCATGGGTCCCCAAAACAGCCATCGCTTTGGCTGTATCTATTGGGCTACCACCTCCGAGTGCGATCAAACAATCAAAATCACCTTTGGTTAAGATATCAACACCCGTTGATATTGCGTCTGTGGTAGGATCAGGGACAGTGTCGGTGAACGCGACCCAAGCTACACTCGCATCATCGAGTACTGACGTAATCTTGGTCAGCGTTCCGGATTCCCGCATAAAATTGTCGCTAACGATTAAAGGTTTTGTTACTCCAAGTTTTTTAAGTGTGGCATGAACTTCCGTGTGTGCATCCGCTCCAATCATCATCAGTTTTGGAAGTGTGATCATCGCAGCGGTCATAATTTGTGGTTCCTATTTTGTCGGCGACGAAATTTTGATACCGCAGTGTAGCTATATCCCATGCGGATGTCGCTTGTCAGTTTGTGTTCAGTCAGTTTTTGCTTCGCGCAGACCAAACAGCGAGCTTAGGTATCAAACTATTGCAATGCGACTTCGCCATCGATTTCAAGATCAAGTGTAGTGCCTTTCAAAGTAATCTGGACCTTGGCGGTGAGGGTTTCATCACCTTTGAGTTGGCCATTAGCAATTCCTTCTAGGACAGCCCGCTCAATTTCCCGTTGGGCCGTAATGCCAAGTTTTTTAAGGAATTTCCGAACGTTCATATTGAAAGATTCTTCATTCATCATTTCATCCTTTCTCTGTTAACGTCTGGTCCGATGCCAACTGCTATGCTAAGCGAACACCATGCACGTGTGGCGCAAAATAATCCAATGGTACCGCCGATGAGTAATTCGATCCTGGAGGCGAGAGATTTGGCTTTGTGGAGAGGCGAGCGGCTCCTCTTTCAGAAACTTAGTTTTTCGTTGGGTGCCGGCGAAGCATTGCTGCTTAGCGGGCCGAACGGAAGCGGGAAAACAAGCTTGTTACGATTGATCGCAGGTCTTATTCGGCCAACTTCTGGCGTTGTACTTTGGTGTGGTGCTCCCACAAACAAACACGAACGGTTTCATAGCGATCTCAACTATGTTGGTCATCTTGATGCGGTCAAACCGTTACTCACGGTCTCCGAGAACATCGAGTTTTGGTCCGTTCTGAGAGGGGGGAATGCCGTGCTAGAGGCACTTAATCATTTTTGTCTGAGAGAGATTGCTAATTTACCTGCTCATTTTCTTTCTGCGGGACAGAGACGGCGGGTGGGGCTTGCGCGACTTTTGGCGGCGCCCGGTAGGTTATGGCTTTTAGATGAACCCGCCGTAGGATTGGATGAAGACTCGGTGTCTGCCCTTCTTGACGCGATCCGCAAACACCGCGCTGTCGGAGGACTGGTTGTGGGGGCTAGCCACGGCGATTTACCGCTCGAAAATGCGCAAAATTTGATGCTCCCAGAGATTCATTCATGAATGTCTTTTTTGCGATTGTACGTCGGGATGTGAGGCTCGCGTTACGCCGCATGAGTGACACCACGTCTGTTGTGCTGTTTTTTATTCTCGCAATAATATTGTTTCCGCTGGGTATTGGCCCAGAATTGAATGTGTTGTCTCGAATTGCTGCCGGCACAATTTGGGTGGTAGCGTTGTTGGCAGCGATGCTGTCCATTGATCGACTTTTCCAGATTGATGCTGACGAAGGTGGCTTGGATCTACTTATTTTAGCTCCCTTGCCACTCGAGGCAGTCGTGATCGCCAAATGCTTGGCGCATTGGCTTGTGACCGGGGTGCCTTTAATTTTTTCGGCTCCCATCTTGTCGGTTCTCCTGAATATGGGCAGTGATGGTTTTTTGGTAATGATAGTTGCGATGGTGCTCGCTACACCTACATTGAGCTTAATCGGTGCAGTAGGGGCTGCGCTTACCGTTGGCACGCGCCGTGGTGGCGTCCTCGTTTCTCTCTTGGTATTGCCTCTGTGTACACCCGTCCTGATCTTGGGAGCGAGTGCAGTTGACTTGGCCTTGGCTGGTCTAAACGCAGTCCCTCTGTTGATGCTACTCGGCGCTGTGTTATTGGTGTCGGTGTTACTGTGCCCTTGGGCGGCTGCCTCGGGCTTGCGTCTGACTATCGAATAACGTTAGGTCTTCCTATCATGGTGAATCTACATCGATTCGCGAATCCCAACCGATTCATGCGGCTTTCCGGTTTTGTTCTGCCGTGGGTATCGGGGATCGCTGCTATCACTTTCGTGGTGGGTTTATATTTGGCCTTGGTCGTTTCACCGCCCGATTACGAACAACGTGAGACCGTCCGGATCATGTACATACACGTGCCGGCTGCCTGGATGGCGCTCTTCAGTTACACTTTGATGGCCGCTTCTAGTGCGGCGGCTCTGATATGGCGACACCCGCTGGCTGATGTAGCTGCCAAATCAATTGCACCAATCGGTGCGGGCTTTACCTTCATTTGTTTGGTCACTGGATCGCTATGGGGACAGCCAACATGGGGTACTTGGTGGGTTTGGGATGCACGGCTAACGTCGGTCCTAATCTTATTTTTTCTGTTTGTGGGTTATATGGTGCTCTTTGATGCGTTCGATGATCCTACCAAAGGTGCTCGCGCGGCAGGGGTCTTGGCAATGGTGGGATTTGTATTCGTGCCTATAATTAAATTCTCCGTGGATATCCTTGAGCTACGTACTTTGCATCAGGGAGCGAGCGTATCGAAATTGTCGAGTCCGTCCATACATGAGTCAATGTTATGGCCGTTGCTGACCATGGCGTTGGCATACATAGCGTACTTTATTTCTTTGCTGCTTGTCCGAATGCGGTCGGCGATTCTAGCTGCTCGAGTACGCTCTCTACGAATGATGCAGGCAGAACGGGCATCTAGGGTGACTATCGCTCCGGAGCGCTTATGAACGGACTTGTGGAATATTTGTCTATGGAGGGAGATGGCCGTTTTATATGGTCTGCGTATGCGGTCGCGTCGTTGGTTCTGATAGGATTAGTTGTGGTTACTGTACGAAATTATAGATTGCGGCAGGCAGAATTTAATCTGTTGCGGGAGCTTGATGGCGACAACCGTCACTCGGACGATGGCGCGCGCCGGTAATGACACGGAAGAAACGACGACTATACGTGTTGTTGGTTGCTGCCGTTCTTCTGGGAGGCGCGACGGCGCTAGTGATTGGGGCTTTTCGTGGCAATCTGGTTTTCTTTTTTAGTCCGACGGAAATTGTCGAAAAGAACGTCGAGCCGGGCCAACGCATTCGTGTTGGCGGATTGGTGGAGGAAGATAGTGTTGTTCACGATGCGGATGGTCTGACCGTGCACTTCCGCGTAACCGATCTGAGTCATGCTGTTATGGTTACCTATCGCGGTATTTTGCCAAGCTTGTTTCGGGAAGGCCAAGGAGTTGTTGTCCAAGGGCGTTTGGATGAGACGGCGCATTTCATCGCCGATGAAGTGATGGCCAAGCACGATGAGAATTATATGCCGCCTGAGGTGGCCGAAGCTTTGAAAAAATCAGGTCAATGGAAGGGTGACGACGAATGATCGTCGAAATCGGCCACATTTCCTTAATAATGGCGCTCGCCGTAGCGCTGGTTCAGGCGGTTGTCCCTATGATAGGCGCGTCGCGAGGCGATGGACGGCTAATGGCGCTCGCCAGTACGGCGGCGGGTATTCAATGGTTGTTCATTGTAATAGCGTTTCTTTCGTTGATGAATGCGTACGTCACGTCAGATTTTTCTGTGTTTAATGTGGCCAGCAATTCCCATTCTGCCAAACCAATTCTTTATAAAATAGCTGGTGTGTGGGGGAATCACGAAGGTTCACTTTTGTTATGGGTACTGATCCTCGCCACATTTGGTGGCGCGATCGTGCTGTTGGGCGGAAATTTGCCACCTTCCCTTCGGGCACGGGTATTGTCCGTGCAGGCATTGATTGCGGTTGGATTTCTCTCTTTCAGTCTGTTTACTTCGAACCCATTTCAGCGTGTTTCTCCGGCCCCGTTGGATGGCAATGGTCTGAATCCGTTGCTTCAAGATCCTGGGCTCGCTTTTCATCCACCGTTTCTCTATCTCGGCTACGTCGGTTTCTCTGTCGCATTTGCATTTGCGGTTGCGGCTTTGATCGAGGGTCGGGTTGATGCTGCGTGGGCGCGCTGGGTAAGGCCGTGGGCCCTAATAGCTTGGAGTTTTCTTACAATCGGGATTGCCCTGGGAAGTTGGTGGGCTTATTACGAGCTCGGTTGGGGCGGATGGTGGTTTTGGGACCCGGTGGAAAATGCGTCTTTCATGCCCTGGCTTGCCGGCACGGCACTTCTGCACTCCGCAATTGTGTGTGAAAAGCGCGACGCCCTGAAGGCATGGACTATCCTGCTTGCCATTGTCGCGTTTTCACTAAGCCTGCTTGGAACTTTCTTGGTTCGTTCTGGCGTATTGACCTCGGTTCATGCTTTTGCCACCGATCCGGCGCGAGGTGTTTTCATACTGGGTTTTTTGGTGTTCGTAGTTGGCGGGTCTCTAGCCTTATTCGCGATACGAGCTCCTCTGCTGAAAGCAGGCGGTCTTTTTGCCCCCGTGTCTCGAGAGGGGGGTATCGTGCTTAATAACCTTTTGTTCAGTGCGGCTGCCGCCACGGTGCTGCTGGGGACGCTATATCCGTTGTTTATCGATGCCTTAGGGGCAGGCAAGGTTTCCGTCGGACCACCTTACTTTAATACCGTTTTTGTCCCTTTGATGTCGCCACTGATAGTGCTGGCCGGAATTGCACCAATGCTTTCTTGGAAACGTGCAGACCTAGGGGGTGTTGTTGATAGACTTAAAATCATCGCGGCTTTGACAGCGTTGGTTTTGGTGTGGACCGTCTATCAGCAATGGGGCAATGCGGTCTTTGGTGCGTTTGGAATTGCGCTCAGTGCTTGGCTTGCTTCCTCAGTTCTGTTGGATTGGGCACTGAGGATTCGCCTGTTTCGCGCTTCGGCACTTGATAGCGTGCGACGTGCCGTGAGAATTCCTCGGGCAACGTATGGAATGAATCTCGCCCATTTTGGAGTAGCCTTACTTGTGGCCGGCGTCACGGCCTCTAGCGCGTGGCGGACCGAATCGATCCAGGTAATGCGCGAAGGTGAAAGCATCTCTGTTGCTGGCTTCGAGTTTCTATTTCACGGTGTCGACCGTGCCGAGGGCCCCAACTATGCAGCCGATCGGGGTCATTTTACGGTAACACGCGGAGCTAAATTTACGGTTGAACTATGGCCTGAGAATCGATTTTACCCTGTCCAACAGCAGCCGACCACCGAAGCCGCTATTCACACTATGTGGAATGCTGATCTATATGCTGTAGTTGGTGACCCTGATGGGAACGGGGGATGGGCCACACGTATTTATTACAACCCGCTCGTTCCCTGGATTTGGTTGGGGGCGTTGGTGATGGCTTTGGGCGGCGCAGTTTCGCTAAGTGATCGTCGTCATCGAGTGGGTGCACCAAAACGGAGTCAAAGTACTCCAATGCCGCGTCATGCCGCCGCGGACATAGTTCGTTAGGCTGATGAATTCACGGCGTTTGTTTTTTTTGTTGCCGGTTATAGTATTTGGTGTGTTGTGCGCTTTTTTCTTACGCGGGTTGTCCCTCGACCCTTCCACAGTACCGACTGCACTGGCTGATAAGCCGGTGCCGTTTTTCGACTTGCCGCCTTTAGATGATGAAGCAATAGGGTTGGCATCGTCTGACCTAGTAGGTGAGGTTGCTCTGGTAAATGTGTTTGCCTCTTGGTGCTTGCCATGCCGGGTGGAGCACCCGCTTTTGATGGAGTTGGCGGTGACGGGGAAAGTTGCGCTGCATGGGGTGAACTACAAGGACAAAACTGAGGATGCACGTGCCTGGCTCGATGAGCTCGGCGATCCGTTTCTCCGCATTGGTGCAGATCGGGATGGCCGCGTTGGGATCGATCTTGGAGTCTACGGTGTTCCCGAGACGTTCGTAGTCGATAGAACCGGCCGAATTCGGTACAAGCATGTTGGTCCCATTTCCCAAAGTGACTTAGAAAAATACTTGTTGCCGCTTGTAGAGAAACTTCGCCAATGAAGCACTGGTTTATCGGCGTACTTCTCTCAGTAACAATCGCTATCCCCGAGGCAGTTTCTTTTGAAAATGATGCACCGCTAGACGACCCTGTCCTGGAAGTTCGGGCTCGTGAGCTCGCAAAGCACATCCGTTGTTTGGTGTGCCAAAATCAATCGATTTTCGATTCGGATGCTGACCTAGCCAAGGATCTGAGGCAAATAGTCCGAGAGAGAATAATATCGGGTGAAAGCGATCGTGCCATCACCGGTTATTTAGTGGAACGCTATGGGGATTTTGTTTTATTGCGACCACCAGTTAAACCAAAAACCTACCTACTTTGGTTTGGCCCAGCGATAATCATTCTTTTTGCTGGCGCCGGAGTTGTGAGATTTTTGCGGCGGACCGGTGCAAGTAGTGGTAGTCCGGAGGCCCTCAATTCCGCGGAGCGCAGACGGGTGAAATCCCTAATCTCTGACGAGGAAGTCGATTAATCATATGAGTCCATGGTGGCTACTCGCGATTATGGCTACGGTTTCGGCGGTGTTACTCGTCCGTCCTTTGGTTCGAGTGCGGGGGCGGCCCATTGGTCGCGCTGACTACGACTTAGAAGTATACCGCCAGCAATTGAAAGAGTTGGCACTGGATCAACAAAGGGGGCTTATTTCAGAGGAGGAATATGAAGCCTCTTTAACCGAAGTCGAGAGACGCATTCTTACCGCTGGTGGCGCGCGCGACCTGGCCATGCACACGCCCGTCGCAATCGAGAGCGGGAACTGGAAGCTCATTGTATCCTTGGTGTTGTTGATCCCGATGTTGGGTGGGGGCCTTTACTACAAGCTTGGCAGCCCGAATCTGCCGGATCAGCCTCTGGCAGGTCGCAGTATTGCGCCGGAGATGCAGGGCGGTAGCGAGTTCGATAATGCGGTTTCCGGTTTGGTTTCTCGGCTTGAAGAAAACCCTAACGATGTGGAGGGGTGGACCCTTTTGGCGCGTTCGTACGTCTTCATGGGGCGATTTAACGATGCGGTTGGAGCCTATCGGGAAGCAGAAGCATTGTCTCCCGGAGACAACAACATTGCGATTGCACTCGGTGAATCAATCGTTTTTAGTCGGGACGGGATGGTTACGCCAGCGGCGCGCCAACAATTTGAAGTAGTTCTGGCCCGTGAGCCGGAACACCCGATTGCGCGTTATTATAGCGGCCTTGCTAGGGCACAGAGCGGGGCCGGTGAGGAAGCTCTAGCAATTTGGCGCAAACTCGCCAACGAAGCGGATCCATCGGAGGAATGGCTTCCTCAGCTGCGATCGCAACTGCAGGTCTTGGCGGAGGAAATTGGTGTAGAGGTTCCCGAGGCAACGTCAGCCGGGAACGAGACCGAATCAGTGCGCTCTCCCGATGCCAGCCCGAGTGGCCCAAGCGCTGCTGATATCGAGGCCGCCGGCGAGATGACTTCAGACGATAGAGCGAACATGATTCAAGGCATGGTAGAGCGCCTAGCAGCGCGGCTTGAGGAAAACCCCGGTGACGTTGAGGGGTGGAAACGACTTGGAAACGCTCGTCGAGTTCTTGGCGAGCTCGCTGCCGCTGAGCTGGCTTATGGTCGAGCGCTCGAGATTGCGCCAACAGATGTTGATGCCTTAGTTGCCCAGGCTGAAATTGTAATCGAGAAGGTTGGCGGCGGTTTGATTCCCGAGTTAGCGGTGGCCAATTATCGGAAGGTGCGTGAGCTTGATGCGTCTCGTTTGGAGGCTATGTGGTACCTTGGTCTCGCTGCCTCCCAGCAGGGGCGGGACAATGAGGCGCGAGAACTGTGGCAGCATTTGCTGGAGTTGATACCCCCTGATAGCGAAGATGCGCGCACGCTGCAGGCGCGTATCGAATCGTTGGGCGAAGTCGAATGATGTTTGGCATAAGAAGTAAACTTAGATTGCGCGTTTACGCCCAACCCAAAATTTTTCTCTCACACTGCGTCTAAGCACTTTGCCTACCGGGCTGCGCGGCAAGCTATCCCAGAAGAGAACAGTCTTCGGTGCCTTAACGCTCCCTAGTTTTGCCTTGCAGTGTGAGATAATGGTTTTCTCTTCTATGACCGCTCCCTCCACGAGTTCAACTACAGCCGTAACTGCTTCGCCCCATTTGTCATGGGGAACACCTACCACGGCGCAATCTTGAACCTCTGGCAACGCCCATAGAACTTGTTCGATTTCTCCTGGATATATGTTGAATCCGCCAGAAATGATCATGTCATTTTTGCGGTCGAGGATATAGACATACCCGGCCGAATCTACTTCGCCAATATCTCCAGTGTGATGCCACCCGTAAGCGCGGGCTGCGGCGCTTGCCTCCTGGTTTTTGTAATAGCCCGCCATTACTAGGTTGCCTCGTACGACAATTTCCCCGCGTTCGTCGGGTCCAAGCAGAGACCCTGAATCACTCATAATGGCAAGATCGGTAAAGAGGCAGGGCCGCCCACAACTCGCCAGGCGATCTTGTTCTCCCGTTTCAAGCCAGCGAATGTGTTCGGACGGTGACATCACCGTGCACATCATTGGAGCTTCTGCTTGGCCGTATAGTTGTGTGAGGACTGGGCCAAAAGCCGTAATAGCTTGCTTCAGTTTGTCGACCGACATTGGGGCCGCACCATAAATCAGATAATCAAGCGAACTGTAATTAAAGTCATTTAGTCGGGGGTGAGTAAGCATCATGTAAATCATGGTGGGTGGGAGAAAAACAGTGGTAACTTTATATCGTGAAATTGCTGCCATCACAGTTTCTGGGTCGGGGCCCGCAACAATTACGTTGGTCGCACCTAAAGGTAGCAGCCACAGGGCAGCCAGTCCTGCCGCGTGAGTAAATGGGGCTGCAACCAGGTGTACAGGCGGTTTCTGGTGGGGCATTGCTGTGTTCGCGTTGGCAATCATAGTCTCGAACACCTGATTCGTAAGCATGGCGGCCTTAGATCGGCCTGTTGTGCCGCCAGTAGAAAAAAGACAAGCTACATCACTTGGTTGTCGCGGAATGTCCGGATCCGTTTCAGGGTATCTCGAGAGCCAACTTCCTAAGGAGCGAGTTCCTTTGAGCGGCTGATCGATCCCAACGGTTTGGATTATCTTGGGGGCCTGATCGGCAATAATACCAAGGTGTCGTTCAAACTCGCTGTGAATGAAAAGCAGGCGGGCATCCCGGTCTTTAAGCACGTATACGTTTTCTGCAATAGGACTCAGTCCATTGAGGTTTACGTAAATTGCCCCCGCCCTCAGGATGCCAAGCATGCACAAAAAGGCACGGGCGTCGTTAGGACTATAAATAGCGACTACGTCACCTGGTTTGATGTCATCAGACATCAAAGCATTGGCTATCTGATAAGTTTGAAGTTGCGCTTCCCGATACGTGAGTGCTCCGTTTTCATCAATGAATGCGGGGCGAGTAGGCGCAATTGAGGCGCCTCTGTCAAAAAAATCGATTAGCCGCATGGTCCCATCCGAATCTTACGACGCTAGCGGACGATCAAAGGAAGTTCCGCTGCGTCCTCCCAGGTAAAGTGATCGTCGCGCTTAATAAGTTCGGGGAAATGACCGGGAATGATACGGTCGGCCATTTCCAATATCCTTTTGATTGTAGCGGTGCCCTTCGCAATTGTATCGAACGCCATGTCACATTTTTGTGCTATGGCCTCCTTGGGATATTTGAGTGCATCCCCGGCTATTACGACGCAGCCGGATTTCTTCGTGTCCAGCTTCAGTGCAAATGAGCCTGGCGTGTGACCAGGCGCGGGGAAGTAGTGGACGCCTTCCGTGATCCGGTTCTCTCCATCAATTAGCTCTAGATCGTGTTTACACAATTGTTCTTTCACCATCCAGGGAATGTACATATCGTTTTCGTGCGGGTTGCTTGCGTACTCCCACTCCCGCTGGCTTACTAGAATCTTTGCATTTGGGAAAAGATCCACGTTGTTGCAATGATCGAAATGTAAATGAGACAGAAATACAGCTTTGACGTCCTGGGGCGTCATGTTTTGCGCTGCCAGCCCTTCTAGGAGGGTGACCCGGTTGCAGTAATGTCCTACATCAAACAGGATTGGCCCAGCATCACAGGTGATTAAGGTGGCATTGGCGAGTGCGAGAAATCCACTTCGTAACCTCAGGTTGTTTCCGTGAGCAATAATTTTGTATTCGACTGTCATTGCAGATTTTTTCGTTTTAACTAAGGTCGTTGGCGGAAATAATGCCCCTCGCTAATAGGTCTTTAAAAGCGGAGAAAGTTTCTCTTATTCCGAATTCGAGATCGATATTTCCGTAATCCCCCAAAAATTCTCGAAGCGGTTTGTCTGACAGATCTCCCGGAAAAGGCAAGGCGGCTCCCTCCACATTTATGCGCACTTCGGGTTGTGCTTGACGCAGGAGTTTCACCCAGTGTTCCACAGTGGTTGCAACGCCGTTGATATCGAATACGGGAGCTCCCTCCCGTTCTTTTGACACCGCCTTAATAAATGCTGATGCGACTTCCCCCGCATGAAGTGCTCCCATTTGTCCTGAAAATGGCACCGTATAGTCCAGTCCGGCGGCTGCTGCCAGCAGGGCTTCGGTCGGTTTCGAGCTCATTCCCTGATCTCTGCCCACTCCGTACACGATACTGGGTCGCATTCCGACGCTTGATACCCCCCAGTCCTGATAATAGACGCGTGCGATCATTTCATCGCAGAGTTTGTATGCTCCATAAAGTGTGGCCAGGAAGGGGCTGTCACTTGGCGCACCGTGGGCCGCGACCGAGCTCGCATACGCTACACGCCTTAGGCCGTCGTGGCGTGCCGCCTCAAAGACATTTACTGTTCCAACCACATTTGCGCGCGCACCAGCGACGGGATCTGCAGCGCAGAATGGTACCTGTAGAGCGGCGAGGTGGATTATTGCTTTTACGGCGTTGTCGTGTACCACCATGGATACATCCTCGGTATTCGCGATATCACCGGTAATCCATCTCACTTTTGCTAGGGTGTCCTCGTCCATTAATAATTTTGGTCGTTGTTTGTCTTCACTCAAGTCAAATGCGATAACGGGGACTCGGGCCCTGGTAAGTAGAGCCAGAACCCAGCTCCCGATACAACCTCCTGCACCGGTAAGCAACACAGGACCATCAAAGTCATTTGCATCAACCGGAAATTGTTCGAGCATAATTTCTCTCCTATAAACACCGCGTGCCGATTTTTCCGCGGAAAGTTTTTTATCACTCGCACAGTTTGCGGAAGTTCGGGGGGGCGACACCGAAGTTTCGCAGTCTATAGCAATCCGAAGTAAATCGAAATTTTCTATTGGGTTATGAAATGAAAATCGTCAATTGGGCACTTGTGCCGGCAACTTTAGCGGCGTCAATAGTAATTGGTACGACCGCAAATGGTTTTGACAAAATCGATTTGCAAAAATTGATATCAACCAAATCATGTGAAGAGTGCAACTTAAGTGGCGTCGATTTGCGTGAAGCCGAATTGTCAGGGGTTATCTTGTCTCACGCGAACTTGATTGACGCAGAGCTAGGTGGAGCCAATTTAAGTTATTCTAAGTTAAGTCACATCGATTTGAGAGGCGCGGATTTGTGGGGGGCCAATTTGACCAATGCGGATCTGAGGAGTGCGGATTTGAGCGAGGCAAACTTTAGTTTCGCTAGTTTGCGGAGTGCTGAATTAAGTTTTGCGGACCTGCATGAAGCGAACTTAGGGGCCACAAACCTTATGGGGGCCAATTTGCACCATGCGAATCTGCAAGGAGCAAATTTACATAGGGCGAATTTTCGTGGTGCGGACTTGTCTGGTGCTGACCTAAGTTTTACTGACCTGAGGCAGGCCCAGCTGGAGAGGGCAACGCTTTGTGCAACAAAAATGCCCTGGGGGGAGGATAATTCAGGTTGCGTTGAGTAAGGTCACTGGACATGTGCATCAATCTATGACTACTTCGCTGTCCTCACCACATTTTTGGCCAGGAACAACCCCTTACCTTCGCATGATGACCAATGATTCGATCCTTTTATAAAACAAAAGAATGGGCGCTGTGGGCCTACGGCGGCGGCGCTGTGCTAATAATTTCAATATGGTTGCAGGTGCAGATGACTGTCGCGCTGAATTCCTGGTATGGAAAGTTTTACGATCTTTTGCAGAACTCGGCGGATTATGTGGAAAAGCCACAGGAAGGCATTTTATTATTTTATCAACAATTAATATCTTTAGATTACGTACGTAACGGATTTGAGGGCGATCCATCCTTCCTAGTCATTGCATCCCCCTACGTGGTGCTGGCGACTTTGACTTCTTATTTCACCAGCATATATGGGTTGCGTTGGAGGCAAGCTATGACTTGGGGATATATCCCGAGGTGGAGAAGTGTTGAGCAAGAAATAGAAGGTGCATCTCAAAGAATACAGGAAGACTGTAATCGATTTGCAAGAATTATAGAGTCGCTCGGATTACAAATCGTTAGGGCGGTCATGACTTTGATTGCTTTTATCCCCATTTTGTACGGCTTGAGCGATAAATTAGATGTTCCAATATTAAGGGATATTGAAGGGTCCCTCGTGTGGGGAGCTTTGGTGGTTTCTATCGGCGGGCTTATTATTTCCTGGTTTGTCGGATGGAAGTTGCCAGGACTTGAATATAACAACCAAAAAGTTGAAGCAGCTTTCCGCAAAGATTTGGTCCTTGGAGAAGACGACAAAGAAAACCATGCGCGCCCGGAGACGCTATGGGAATTGTTTCTGGGGATTCGATTTAACTATCACCGTCTGTATCTACATTATGGATATTTCAACATTTGGGTGCATAGTTATGATCAGGTCATGACGGTGGTGCCATACTTATTGATGGGTCCAGGGTTATTTACTGGGCTCATTACGCTCGGAGTTTTGGTGCAGGTATCAAATGCTTTTGGCAGAGTTCATGGAGGATTTGCGTTGTTCTTGCACAATTGGACAACTATTACCGAACTGCGATCCATATGGAAAAGATTGCGAGAATTTGAGGATAATCTCAAACGTTACGAAGATACGCGGGTCGTATATTCGTGACGTTGCCCAAGGCATTATTTCCTTGATGACGCTTATTTCAACCTTTGGCATGAAAGTGATATAGGGACTTCCATAGAGGGCTGTTTGAAGTCAGTGATTCTACGAATGGCATTCGTAGAACTCGGTTTTATAGTTCGTGTCAGAGGCACAAAACGCGCTCATGGCATGCATTTCTCAAGGGTTTGTACGTCCAAATTTAACATTAGTGGTAAAGGGTGAGTGGAACAGATGTTGACTGTTGATGAAGCTATATTGAGCCGGCACTCAGTCCGTGCGTACTTGTCGACCCCAGTCTCGAAGGCGGCCATCGAGCATATCCTTGAAGTTGCGAGCCGTGCGCCAAGCGGCACGAATACGCAACCCTGGAAGGTGCACGTGTTGCAGGGCGCTGCGCTGCAACGTCTTTCACAGGCTGTTTTGCATGCGTTCTGGAATGAGCCTGAGAAACACACAAGTGATCGTGCGCACTACCTACAGAAATGGCGCGATCCCTACCTTTCTCGTCGTCGGAAGGTTGGATGGGACCTGTATGATTTAGTCGGAATCAAGAAAGGTGAACGTGAACGGACCCAGCAATTCCATGCTAAAAACTTTGAGTTTTTCGGAGCTCCAGTGGGTATGATTTTTACAATCGACCGGGATATGGGTTGGATGAGCTGGCTCGACTACGGAATGTTTCTTCAAAATATTTGCGTAGCTGCTCGTGGGCAGGATTTACATACCTGTCCACAGGCATCGTGGGGCAATTACCACGATATTGTCGAAAAAGAGCTTGGCCTAGAGGAGCACGAGTTGGTGCATGTAGGAATGAGCCTGGGCTACGAGGATATTAATGCGCCTCAAAATAGCCTAAATACAGTACGGGAGCCTCTCGCACAGTTTGCTACCTTTCACGAGACCTGAGGTGATTCGCGGTCACATAGCGCGCCCTAATAGTTTTCAACTCAAACTGTTGCGCATGTATTTGGCGAGTGCTTTTGCTCCTTCTTGGCTTGAATTCTGAAGTGCGGCAATCACGCTTTCCTGATCATTGGCCGAACGATTTTGGCTAAGTTTTGCTTTGGCGTCGAGGCGCACGATGGAGATTTCGAACGCTACAATATGGGGAATCATTTCATCGACTAAATTTGCTTGTGGGTGATCGTTGGGCCAGGCCTGCTTCGGGTCCGGATCAAATATGGCGACCATACGCCGAAGTAACTTTCGAGCAGCATGTTCGTCATCTATCACTCTTGGAGTGCCGTAGGCATGTACCGCTGTGTAATTCCAGGTTGGGACAGCAGGTCTAGCGATGTACCAGTTTGGTGAGATATAGGAATCGGGGCCAGTAAAAATAGCCATTACTTCAGAATCCTCAGAAAAGTCCTGCCATTGCGGATTTGCTCGGGCCATATGTCCCTGAATCAATCCGTGGCCTTCCTCGCTGTGAGTCCATAAGAGTGGCAGGTGGCTGGCAGTAAGGCTTGTGGCATACCCGGAAACAAGGGTTGCAAAGCTATGCCTCCGCATGATCTCGTGGGCCCAAGCCGCATTTTTTACCGAAAAATGATCAGGAACATGCATTTAGTAGCGCCTCCGTTGTCGCCAGGACAGCAATACATTGGGGGTAGTGTTAATGTTATGCTTGTTTTTATCGCCTTATCTGGCCATATAAGCCATATCAGGTCTTCGAGGCTTCGGCGTATATTGCTTTGTCGCGCCGACTAAAGCACCAGTACTCCATGCAATTCGTTGAACTGGCATCTTTCCGTGCACTGCGCGGAGTCTAGAAATTAAGTAGAGGAAATATCAATGGCTACAGGAACCGTAAAGTGGTTCAACCCGGTC
>CAJWOI010000014.1 GCA_913044255.1 uncultured Alphaproteobacteria bacterium | reverse complement strand
TCTATCACCCACACAATGGTTGCCAATACCCTTGTTATTCTGGCCGCAATGCCTTTTATGGCGGCAATTATGGCGATCGTTCTGATGCGCCAAATTTTGCCGCTGCGAACTTGGTTGACCATTCTGCTGGCCATTGCAGGTATCGTTATGGTGTTTTGGGGCCGTATCGGCAGTGGCGGCTTTTTTGGCGACGCAATGGCGGTGCTGGTAGCACTATTCATGGCGTCGGCCCTTGTCGCGATCAATCACAACCCCCGGATAAACTCCCTTGCAGCCCTCGGATTAGGATCTTTTTTGGCGGGCGCCTTCGCCTTTTTTATGGGGGCCGAGCTAACCACGCCGTCCGGTACTGATTTTGCTATTCTTGCCCTGAATGGTGGTTTGATTTTACCCGTCGCAATGGGCCTAATCACCTATGGCCCGAAACTTATTTCGGCAGCCGAGGTCAGTCTGATCATGCTGCTGGAAACGGTATTGGGGCCCTTATGGGTGTGGTATGTACTGAGCGAACAACCACCAATGCAAACATTAATCGGTGGCAGTCTAGTCCTTGGGGCGATCATGGTGAATGCCTGGCTTGGGTTTCGCTCGGATCGGTAACGGCCTTTTCTGGCACCTCTTTTCCCATTTAGGCACGCAATTTGACAACGCTGACTTAAGCGGTGCCGACCTCAGAAGGGCTTGGCTATATCACGGAGATTTGAGTAAAAGCAACTTGAACGGAACAGATCTATCAACCACCAAGGTTTGGTATCACCAGATACAAAAAGCTATTCTTTGTAATACCAAGTCCAGATTCTGGGGAGTAATTAATTCTGGTTGTGTGGCCATGTAGGATTAGTCTTGTTCAGGGAGTGGATAGAAAAAATTAGTGCCGTCTCGCACCCTCACTCTTTTATTTCCGCGCATAAGCAGGAACAAGCACAAACAGCATCGCGATTGCCAAAGCAAATCCCTTCATCCTTCCCGCCCATAATTTGATGCTATACTCAACACAAGACTTATCGGAAATAGCGGCACATGAATGAAATCATGAGAACTGCACTGGTAGCTATTGGTTCATTGGTGTTTTCCATTCCGTCCGTCCCCATAGCCGAAGAGACGTATCAAGTGACAGGGCGTGCTGCCGAATCGATCGTGAAAGAGGGTGACGTTTTAACTTCACAATGCGAAATGGGCAAAGAAACGTGGTGGTTCTGCAATGTTTTGGTAAAAGTTACAGAAACTACCTCTTCTCCAAAACAAGGGCAGGGCATATGGATGTGTACGTACGGTCTTTGGCCTAAATTTCATAAGAACGGCTACGGCTGGTTTAACCCTCTTAAAATTCGGTATCAGTGCGTTGCAGGGCAAAAGGGAGTTTAAAACTGATGCACAAGGACAAATAGAAACCGACAACCAGTATTTCATGACTTCAAACCTGATCCTGTTTCTCCCTTATCACCACAATCAAATCCTTCTGGTGGATGGGCTATGTCAGGCCTGAATACACGGAGTTGGCACGTTCATGTATTTCTGCAATGAACAAATTTATGATTTATTTATTTAAAACCATTTTGCATTTACCATAACTACTGAGGCTTTAATTTAAGTTTTAGGAACAGTCCAATAGTTGTGAAGCAGGCGTACGGTATCTGTTGCGGTGCTGTGGGAAATTATGTCCTCTTTGGGCTCCAAACACTTTACTTCGAGCTTTGTCGTTTCCTACTGCATAAACAGGAATATTTACAAGCATTATGTAGGACCGTCATTGAAGTCCCACAAATTTGATGAGGAAAAGGCCTTGCCAATCAGGCAAGGCCTTAGAAGAGCCCCAAATCAATTTATATTAACTGTACCCCTGCGGAATCCAATCCGAAATCCTTTGTACTAGTATTATTTTGTTAGGGTACTTGGTATCTACAGGTATCCCATATGGCATAACCGTGTCCATTACCGAGATCACCGAAGGTCGTAGTAAAGGCTTTGAACGTTCCCTGACTTGTCACCCCATCGTATTTACCGGTCCCGGAATAAGCTGAGAAATTACCATCGCAGTGCGGAAACTCACCTTCACAACTCCACGAGTAGAAGATGCGATCCCCATCCCCGTCTTGCTGCCAGCAAAAGCCAAGCGATTTTGTCCTCCCCTGATCCACCTGATATATTGCCGGACACATAACCGCACTCAAATGTATTGAACTAGCAGTATCATTGGCAACGAAGGTGCCACTAAAGTGCCCGGTAAACACCGAATGACCTTCTTCAAGATTCACGTTTTGGCCGTCGGACAACCACCCAAAAGTACCTGTGCAGTCATTAGCTTCTGCAATGGCGACACCGAGCAATAAAGAAATTGCCGCCAACATTATTTTTTTTACGATCACTGTAAAATCCCCCCTATTTTTATTTTGACAAACAACTTTTCTTTAAAGTCTTGCTACTACACCAATAGCGGTTTGAACTTTAATAGTGGGAACTCAAATGAACAAATTATTAATAATAAATAATATATGATGATTTCGATTATAGGGCCGTGTCAGGCTTAAATACACGACGCTAGCTCTGATTCTGCACTTCCAAATGTTTCTGATACACTATACTCACCGTATTGCGGAGCCAGAATAATGGTCTGCGTCGTGCCGTTCTTAATTTGGGATATTACTGACATTTGTCATCAGATGTGTGGCACACCTTAGTGGGGGTCCAGTATGATGATTGCTCAAGAAAAGCGGCTTCATAGTTCATCAATTCGTTGTCGCTACTGACTGAGCGCTAGTCATAAATGGGAGTTATTCTATGACGCCGTATCTTTTGGGTTTCATCGGGCATTTTTCCTTTGCGCTAACAGCTCTTTCGTTTTTAATGCGTGACATTCTTTTCCTTCGGGTGCTTGCTGCAGCATCCTGTTTTTTGGGCATAGCGTACAACTATTTTTTACCAGAGGGTCCCTTATGGCTTGTGATTTTCTGGTTGTCGGTATTTACCTTGATCAATCTGGGTCGCATCGTTTTACTATTTCTCGAGAAGCGCAGCATAAGGTTTTCCGACGAAGAAAGAGAGCTGCACGAGACTTTATTTCAGAATTTTTCACCTGTTGAATTTATGAAGCTAATGAATCTTGGAAACTGGCACAAAAGTAGTGAGGGAGAGCTCCTTGCTGTAGAAAGTGAACCACTTCAGGATGTAAAGTTGATCTACAATGGAGAGGTAGAGGTTGAACGCCAACAACAGGTGATAGCATCCCTAAGAGATGGCACATTCATCGGAGAAATGTCATTTTTGCAAGGCTCGAGCGCTACAGCAACAGTGCGCACTAAAAGACCGACCCGCTATATTGCATGGTCCACAGACGAATTAAAAAAACTTCTAAAACGAAATCCAACGATGGACATTGCCATGAATACTGTCTTCCAACTAGATCTGACAAAAAAGCTGGCCACGTCACCGGTTCCCGGGAAGTAATCAGTTGTCTTTCCTGATGACCTAGGCACAGACTGAAAAACTCAAGGCCGAGAAGGTGATGTTCTCAGATTTGGACTAGGAGATAGATGAGATTTGGAATCTTAAATGAGAACCCTAGTCACCATACTCATCATCACTTCCATCCACTGCTGCTAAACTAAACTGACCGTATAGAGGATTCTTACCTGACAGAACTTGGTAGCTTTCACGGATTTGCCGACGAAGTATCGTAGTGTCACCAGAGGACCAGAGGAAATAGATTTCATGACGAAAAAAGTTCTAATAACGGGCATGAGTGGATTGATTGGCGGACTTCTAAAGGACCATCTGTTACAAGAGGGGGGATATGATTTGAAGGCTTTGAACCGCAGCTATGTTGAAGGAGTCGAGAATCACCAAGCCGATATCTCTGACCCGGGCGCAATCAAAGCTGCCTTCGAGGGCCAGGACATCGTCGTACACTTGGCAGCTTATTTAGGTTCTCAGGGTTGGCAATGGCAGCACGATAATAACGTCCTTGGGACTTACAACGTTTTTGAAGCGGCCCGTGTTGCCGGTGTAAAAAGAATCATTTTCGCCTCTAGCGGCAGCACTATCCGAGGGTTTGAAAGGGTCAAACCCTACAAAGATATCGCTGATGGTAACTACGAAGAGGTCCCAGAAAATTTTCCTATGATCACGCGTGACCAGGTTTGGCCCGAAGCTCTCTATGGGGTTTCCAAGGTTTGGGGGGAGGCTCTCGGTAGGCATTTCTCTGATGATTACGACATGTCCGTCGTTTGTGTGCGGATAGGTTCAGTACGGAAAGAAAATCGCCCTTTAAGTGTGAGAGAAAATGCCATCTATCTCGGCCACAGTGACATATGTCAGATGCTTCAGCTTTGCATCGAGGCAGACCAAAGTATCAACTACGAAGTGTTTTTTGCCGTATCTGATAACAAATGGAATTATCGTGATATATCCCATGCCAGAGAAATACTCGGCTACATCCCGAGAGATTCGGCCGACAACAAACTTTTCGTTTCGAAATAAGGAATTCCTATTCTGCACATTCTGAACTCCTAAAGACTTTTGTTAAACTGGCTTAGTTGGTTGAGGATCGCTACGAAGCAGCGCCTGCCAGAGATTCGCCGGTACAGTGCAGCGCTGTTAGCGTAGCCGCAAAACATTCTGTGATGTTTTTAAAGAATTGTTCTTATTATTTTCGAAGGAGTGTACAAATGAAACTTGGGCTACCATTTATCTTTGCAGCTTTTCTTGTTCTGTTTGGTTTTGAGGTGCTGCCGAGCACGTTACACGCGGAAGACGTTAAAAGTAAAAACGAAGCTGAATCGAATTTAACGAGCAGGTTTGTAACTGTTATTGTAGAACTCAGGGCAAAGCAGGGAACTGGTAACGATCTTGTCGCTACTTTCAAGAAGGTTCTGCCTTTTACTCGCGAATCTGAAGGAATCATTAGCATTGAACTGATCCACAATCAGGATGATCCTGATGCGCTGGTTTTTATAGAGCGTTGGGAGACTCGAAGTCACTACGAACAATATTTCGCGCAAAGAAAAGAAGCCGGAGCTCTAGACACTCTTGCAGAGGTAATCGAAGGTGAATTAAGCATTCGCTATTTTGACCAGACCGGGGCTTAGTTGTTTGAGTGAGAATAGAGGGTTGTAAAGGACATAAATTCTGCACACCATTTTCTCTCGGGAAAAAGGTTCCTGTATGACATTATTTTGGACAGTAGTACCCTACGCTTGTTAGACTATTTCAACCAAGTTTTGATTTATGCGTAGAGAAATAATAGACCGCCCTCATCGGCAGTCATTCAATTAACTCAAGGATATCATTTTTCAGGAGTTTTCGATGAAGACATGGCTATTAGGGGCAGTATTTGTGTTTATGATTCTTTCTGTTGGATGCAAAACCACAAATAATGAAGCGACGTCTACAAGTGATCCGGATGAAACAAATGGTACTGCAGGCGGTCGAGATTATTGATATGGACCGTCGATAAGTAGTGCCCGGCAGAAGCTCTATTCATGGTTTTTTAGTACGGATAAGAGGTAGCCGTCCTTGTGGTTCTTAGAGTAAGAACTAGATGGCATTTCAAATATTTGGCGCGCTAAAAGATTTTTGTGCTTTAAGCTGGATGCCGTATTTTTCTTGATTCGGTGCGTTCACGGATAAGCAGGAGACGTGTAGCCAATCCAATTGAGATTGCTGGACGGGGGAAAACTTGAAGATTACGAATTTAAAAGTAGATATCTTCGATTGGTCAACCGATCAGTGGCAAGTCGGGTTGAAACACATGCGGGCCGGAGGCAAGAAGGAACTAAGTGTCGTCACAGTAGAAACTGATGAAGGGGTAGAAGGCAACGCGTTTTTGAGCCGGCCGAAACACAGTGCCCCTGGATTGATTGAGTTTTTAAAACCAATTGTCGTTGGCAGGAATCCGCAAGATATCGGTGCTCTGTGGTGGGAACTCTGGAAAATGAACCGCACCGCTAGTTTGGCCGCCATCGGGGCGATAGATGTCTGCCTATGGGACATTAATGGCAAGGTTGCAGGCCTGCCCATACACAGGTTACTCGGTACGTGTAAGGAGAAAGTCCCAGTGTATTCGAGCACGGCGTACCACGAAAAGATGGAAAACTACGCCGAGGAGGCTGTGCGTTTCAAGGAAATGGGTTGGAGTGCTCACAAAATCCATCCACATGGTGACCCGATGTTGGACATTGAAATTTCGAAGGTTGTCCGTGAGGCTGTGGGAAGCGACATGAAGCTGATGCTCGACTCCATGTGGTCTTACCAGTACGAGGACGCGCTGCGCGTTGGCAGGGCGATCGAGGACTTAAATTTTTATTGGTACGAGGATCCCTTGGTGGAGGAGGATATCTATAATTACGTCAAACTCCACCAAAAATTGGACATTCCAATAATGTCTACCGAATATGCTCCCGGCCGTTTCTATGGCATGACCCAGTGGATAACACGATACGCAACAGACATATTGCGGGGAGATGTGGCGGTCACGGGTGGGATCACTCCACTGGTCCGCTTATGCCACTTGGCGGAGGGATTTAACATGAAGTGCGAAATACACCACGGTGGGAACTCCTTGAACAACGTGGCAAACCTCCACGTAACAATGGCCGTACCAAACTGTGAGTTTTTTGAATTTTTCCCATGCACTGGATCAAACATGTACGGATTGGTAGACGATATCCAGTTCGATAACGGCTATGTCCAAGCACCGGAGAAGCCCGGTCTTGGCTATGAGATCGATTGGGACTTGGTGAGGCGTGATCATGTCGGCACTCTTGAATAGGAGATGACCGAAAAGTTTCAGTGGAGATGTTTGGGTCCGCTGGTTGTGACTCTGGATTATTGTTGGCTGATGCCAATATTGGAATACGCTGAAAACAAAAGGTTATTTTGTCTGTTGGATAGAGGGCCTCAGAATTTTTGCTATTGACTCGTATACGTATCCTGGAGCTTTCCCGGGCGCATGTTGCAGACCTCTGAGCCAATTGTGATTTTCCCAAATTCCAACCCATACTCGACCGTCAGCCCAGAACATCGTTCCTCGGCCATTTATAGAATCCATTTGATATTCACCTTCGTAGATGCCGCCGTCAGAAAAATAATAAACCCCACGGCCATGTTTTTTGCCATTTGTCCATCCGCCAGTGTATGCGTCTCCGTTGTGGAACACCTGGCTTCCCTCACAATTGTGCCAACTAGCTGTGTCGGAGCCGGTACATTGTTTTAGGGCCCACGCTATGGGAAGACTCCCCAGTAAAAGTACGGCTGTTGGAATAAACACAGCTAGAAATAGCATCGGGCGGAACATTTTTTGGATTCCTATAAGTTTGATTTAATTTAGCAAACGTAATTTCAGCTTGCAAAAACTACGGCGTTATAATTTCTACCAACCATTATTTAAGATTCTCCGAAACCCATCGATGAATTCAGAAACCGTAATTCACCCTCCTTCATTGTTTTTGAGACCTCCAACAACCCCATAGTAAAAATCTTTGTATCGAGTACCCTCGTATAAGCCATGAACGTTGAACCATCCTTTACATAATTGTTTTTTCTCATCCCATCGCACGGCATTGGGTATCGTAGTTTCGCAAACCAAACGGGAACAGCAAATGGGTTTTCTTCATTCGAGTTAATCCGGCCGACACTAGCATTTCCACGCAGGACAGCCTATTTTGCTGGATGAGGGATTTAGTGACAGCTAAAGTGCGAATCTATAGGCCAAGTAAGACAGCAACTCAGTCGGGGTTGGCCAACACTCGGCATTGGGTCCTGGAATATGAGTCGCAGGATGCACGTGTCATCGATCCTTTGATGGGCTGGACAAGTTCTGGCGACACGACACAGCAGATCTGCCTGCGGTTTGAAAGTCGTGACCAAGCCATCGCTTTTGCTCTCAAAAACGGGATGGAATTCCGTGTTGATGAGCCTCATGTTCAACGAACAAATCTTAAATCTTATGCCGCAAATTTTAGAAATGACAAAATCTCGTAGAGAGTATTCAGAAAGTGCCAAACCACTCCGGCGCGAGGGGTTAGCCATCATGCCTGGCTAGCGCCCCATGCTATAGAACTCTTCATTTGGCCGCATTGATGTGAAGTTGGCCATCCGGTTGGACAGGCCGAAAAATGAGGTGATCCCCGCTATGTCCCAAATGTCTTCATCGTCAAAGCCATAACCACGCAAATGTTCAAAATCAGAATCAGAGATAGATTTGGAATCGTCCGAAATTTTAATGGCGAATTCTAACATGGCTATTTGTTTCTCAGGAATGTCGGCTTTACGAAAATTAACAGAAATTTGATCAGCGATTGCTGAATTTTTGGCACGAATGCGCAAAATAGCGCCATGCGCTATCACGCAATACAAGCAATTATTGGCACCTGAAGTAGCGACAACGATCATTTCTTTATCTGTTTTTGTTAAGCCGGAATCTCGCTCCATCAGTGCGTCATGAAAGTCTATGAAGGCTCTGAGTTCTTTGGGTCGATGGGCAAGAACGAGAAACACGTTCGGTACGAACCCAGCTTTATCCTGAATAGATAAAATTCTTTCTTTAATGTCATCTGGAAGTTCGTTGACGCTAGGAACGGGATAGCGGCTAACGGGTCGTTTGTTGGTCATCGGTGTTAACCTCTTGAGGAGATTGAAGCGGCCAGTGATATGATGAGGAGGCTATGTTCAGCCGCTCCAGTTTTCAATTGTTTTCAGAGAGCACAGCCGTTTAAATGTTTCGAAAGGAAATGCGATGAGCCTGAACAGAAATGATTTAATTCAAGCGTTGTTTTCCGTGATGGAGGTCAAAATTGGAACGTGTACGGAGACGGAGGCGCGCGCGGTTTTAAAAGAACTTCAGGAAAAACCTTATCAGATTGATCTCGCATCCTCGTGGGAAAGTTATATGAAGGCCTCGTTTTGACGGAATCGAACTTCTTGAGTGTTGAGGCATCTATGACGTGGACCCATGAAAAGGGGTGATACAAAGGACGTTCACCGCTGATGCCTTGTTGGTAGCCATCCCTGATGTTTCCCAAGCCGGAACCCCCATTCCTGGTGTTATTCTACGTCCGCAATCATGATGCAAACGACGCCTATCCGCGCATTGCTTCGCCGCCTTGTGGGCCATAAAATATAACCCATATAGCCACATTATCTCCAAACTCCTCAAATCGATGCTGTACCCCGGCGGGTACAAATAGGACATCCCCTGCAGAAAAACGGTGCCGACGTGAACCATTGACAAACCATCCGGTGCCATTTGCCACCACGTAAATTTCGTCTTGTTCATGCGGTGACTGGGAATCGACCTGTTTTGGTGCGTAAAGTCGTACAGACATGCTGCCATGTTCCATGACGTGCGAAGATCGCTGCCCGTTCGGAATGGGTAGGGAGAGTGCTTCGTCTAAGGTCGCGTGCCAGCCATCTTTTGAACTTCTCTTTGGAAATAATTTGGCCATTTCGTGTTTCTCTCTTAATAAGCGGTTTTGTCGTAGAAGTGAGTATAGCTCAGCCAATGGAGGATAGTTATATGACCGCCAAAGCTTATCCGATTAAACTTGAACCGAATCCTTTCAGTCAGTTTCATATTAGCGCTGGGTTTCAGGTTGGTGATTTTCTATTTCTTTCGGGCCATGTGCCAATTGATGACGAAGGTAGGCCCGTCAATTCTGGTTTTGATGAGCAAGCTCGCTTGACTTTTGAAAATCTTCAGCGAACCCTTCGACAGGGGGGCTCTTGTCTCGACGAAATTATCAAAGTCACAATTTACGTTACTAATATGACTCTCTTTAGGTCTAAAATTATGGACCTTCGGCAAAAATGGTTTAAACCACCTTATCCCGCAGATACTTTGGTGGAAGTGAGCGCTTTAGGTCACCCTTCCCGATTAATCGAGATAGAAGCCATAGCGCTACGCAACGGCCAAATAGATCGCTAACCAAATTAAATGTATTTTGGTGACCTTGTGAATCCTAGAGCCATTGCAGGAAACACTTATTTAAAATTACTTTAATGACATATGTTTGTTGGAACATAAAATTTGGCTAGGATGCTATAATAACGGGTGGTTATTTTGTGGCATATTGTTGCTAACCGTAAAACTTGCCACATGGAGTGCGTTGGAAGGGGATGTAAGTGACAAGCGTAACTGAGCAAGAAGCAAGAGCCATATTGTTTGCACGTGGTCACCGAAATATTGTGACGGTTACACGGCCAGAAAATTACACCAAGGATAAGCACGAGCACCCATATGAAGCTGATATAATTATCATTTCTGGAAGCATGAAAATAATGGTGTCTGACAAGGAATATAATTTGAACTCAGGCGACGAATTTCAGTTGAAAGCCGGAACGAAACATACTGAATTTACGGGAGAGGGTGGAGCTGTTTTCTTGGCGGCCCAACCCGAAGAACAATAGGTAACGGGAAAATCTATCTGTTTTGGAATGCTCAAAATGAAAAGGGTGGGACGATTAATATTGAACATACTGATGTTTTTGCACTTTGCGTAAGCGTCCTATTCACTTTGCACTATGCTCGAACCGAATGAAGCTATAAGGGAACAAAGATCATGATTACTGCCATTGTCCAATTCGATCTTCCGGCCCACGTTAATCGTCAAAAAGCCTCTGAAATTTTTCACAGCATTGCACCTCTTTACCGAGAGATGGAAGGCTTAATCCATAAATACTTCTGTTTTAGTGATGAGGGAAAAGGTGCCGGCATATATCTCTGGGAATCTCGTGAGGTAGCCGAAAAAATCTATGCCGGCGTCTGGCGTGAGCGTATCAAAGAACTCTACGGAGTTGAACCCGAAATCCAATATTATGAACCGCTGTTGATAGTCGACAATGCTGCCGGCCAAATTCGTAGTGCCGCCTAGCGAATGGCTTGATAGGGTAATTCAGAACTTCGGAAAGAAAACGACAGTCGGGACACTGCTCCTGTCTTTCCTGATGACCTGTGCACAGATCTAGGTGCTCAAGGCGGGGACGGAGATGTTTTCAGGTTTGGATTAGGAAATACACGTATGCTCCGTATTAGTCTGTTCCTATGTGTGCCGTTCCTGTTGTTGACCAATATTGCCGGCGCTGAAGTTTTGCCCCAATGCAATGGAAACTATCAAGATCCCTGTTTTGGGGTCTACCTGTGGGACGACGGGGTAAAATACGTTGGAGAATTCAAGGGTTACAAAAAACACGGCAAGGGCATCACTGATTGGCCTGACGGTGCTAAATATGTGGGGGAATATAGGGACGGCAATAAGCATGGCCAAGGAACTTTTATCTTTCCTGATGGCGCAAAGTATGTCGGTGAATGGGAAAATGGATTACGGCACGGACAAGGGGCCTATACCGATGCCGACGGACGGGTTGTGGAAGGAAAATGGCAAAACGGTGAGTTAAAATAGATACTGGCCACATGGATTATCATCAGTAACGGCACAAATAGGAACGGTTACATACAGAGCATTCTCCGGCTCCTCAATCCGGTCCACTTAGTGAAGCAGATGTAGGCAGAAGTGCAGAATCAGGGGCTCAATACACGGTTTTAGGACTTTAAAAGGCCAGATTCGCCATTTTACCATCCTTCTGGTAGAATCAGCCCCGTTAGCACATAGGGCGTTGAACCACAGGGATCTCTTAACGAAGGAGCAATGGCCATGCCTTCATTTAGTCTCCGCACGATGTTTGTCGCTATTTCAATTCTATTTTTGACTGCCGCTCCAACTCTCGGTGGCGTCCTCTGCAGCAAAGGGACCACAGCGGACGCAAACCAAACTGTAGTTGCCCAACTTGGAGAAGATGCAAAAAACGACGGAATAAGCTTGCCGGGTATAAACACCAATGATCAGTCTCTTGCGACTTCCAAAACTGATCCTGCTTCTTCTTCACCACAATAATTAAATCCCACTGGTGGATGGGTGATGTCAGGCCCAAGACTCTCTACTTGCCCATATTTTTGCTAGATTAAGCTGACTCTTTAGAGGAGCCAGAGTGGATTTGGGAGAGAAACCATGAAAACTTTAAAAACTTTAGTTTTGGCTGTTGTGTGTTCTAGTTTTTTGAGTATGACGTCTTTTGCAGATGAGTTTGGTACAAAGGAAGAAGCCGCAGCCTTATTAGAGCGGGCTATTGCACTGGTAAGAATAGATAAAAACAGGGCATTGGATTTGTTCACATCAGGTGAAGGAGGATTGATACAGAAGGATTTGTATGTTTTCTGTTTTGCTCCCGATGGAACAGTCATTTCCCACCCGAATATCGTTGGACTCAATACTTTTAATAATGATTTTGTGGATGTCCAAGGAACTCAACTTGGAGAAGCTTTGTTTAATGCTGCCAGAGCAGGTGGAATCGGAGAAGCTACTTATCAATATGAGAGACCCACTACGGGTTCAGACAAAACATTTACGAAGACAGCCTTGATGACGCGAGTTTCTGGCATAGTTTGTGGAGTGGGTTATTACAATCCGGAATAGCATCATGTATAAATGCTGTTCCATAGAGAAAAGGGAGACATTTGAATGTGTCTCCTTATCTGTTGAAGACTGTAATGAAGGTATTACCGTCGGTACTTCTGATGCTTCTTTTGTCTTTTCCTATTTATGCAGTAGGAAACGACCTAGCTGATAGTAAGGTTGTTGGAGCACAAGCCGAGGATATAATTTTCCACGGCACCGTAACTGATATTTTTTCAAAAAACTCTCCATACGGTGCTAAGTATTTTTACACAGTACTGCACTACGGCTATAAATGGCTTTGTGAATAAGCTGCGTATAGAACGGCCTGTTATCTTCGAAAATAATACATGGGTGAAAGACTTGGTTAGTTTAGGTGAATTAAAACTTGCTGGGGCTGAGCCGTGCCTACTATGAGTCTACGACGGCCTAAACTGGAGCGTTCAGACCATTTTCTCGTCAGATTCGATGAAGTTTGATATGATCCTCAGTGAGTGCGAAAACCTTGAATTGACGTTACTAAATGAAAATAAAAAAGCTAACTTAACTGTGCGCCCTTAGCTCAGCTGGATAGAGCACGAGACTTCTAATCTCGGGGTCCCAGGTTCGAGTCCTGGAGGGCGCGCCAATAAATCAAGCACTTATCAGGAAATGGTTGTGGCCTTGCGTTCATATGGGAACGTTTGTGGGAACATTGAGCGCTGGTTTCAGCCTATGATCTGTTTCCGAAGACAGCGTTCCAGTCATCACCTACCACGGCCCATTGCCCAGGGGCCCGGGCTCGTAATTCATTAGCCAGATTGCATTAACGACTGGCCGGTACGGTCGGATAGGGTTCGTCGCTGGGTGCCTGTCAAAACATGTGTTGACTTTGTCTCGCGTGGCCGCTTCGACTAACCTCACTCCTCCTGGGCAAAAGAACGAGAGTACCGACGACTATGGACGTAGAGAATTTTACCCACCGGCGCAACGACGAGCGCTGGAACCGCGTTTCGGTCGGCGACATTATCGAACGAATGACGTGGAATGAACCGGACAAGCTCGCCCTCATCGCCACCCCGGATGCGACGGTCGATCCGGCCTACGCCCGGGTTACCTACAGTCAAGCTAACACGATCATCAATCGTGTAGCCAATGCCCTGTTAGCGTTGGATCTTGCTCCGTCGTCTCGCATCGCCATGCTATGCAACAACTCCAACGAAGCATGGCTGGCCAAAGTTGGTGTTGCCAAGGCGGGACTGGTAGCTGCCCCAGTCAACGTCATGATGGCACCGGATGTCATCGTCGACGCGCTCGACAGGGTCGAAGCGCACCATGCGATTATCGACCAGCCTCTTTGGGACAAGCTTGGTTTGGTCTTGTCGCCACGAGGCATTCAACCGGTCGTATCAATTGGCGCTGCCGAAGGTGGGCCAGTGCCGAACTTCGACCAGTTCATGGCCGGACAGAACGCCGACGAACCTGATGTGACGATCCACGGTGACGACATTTGGGAGATTCTGTTCACCTCTGGTACCACTGCCAGCCCTAAGGCCGTGATGATCTCCCACACCAGCACATATATGGCCGCATACAGCCATATGTTGAGCACGACTCGCGGGCTCGATCACGAAAGCGAAATTCGTATGGGCGCCTTCACGCCCATGGTTTTCCATATTGGCGATCACATTTGCGTGTTCGGACCCTTGGTCTGTGGCGGCACCGCAATCATTGGTGGCAAGCCCGAGGGCTCGGTGATGGCGCAAGCAATTACGGATGAGAAAATTACCTGTATATTCGCCGGCTCGCCGCAATTTCTCGAAAGCTTGATCACGGAAGTGGAAGCCAGGCCATCGGACTACGACTTATCGAGTCTCGGCGTTATGTTGTTTGGCTGGGCGCCGCTTGCCCCCACCTCTTTGGCGGCGTTCCGTGCCTTGTGCGGTCCTCAGCTCAAAGTCTATGAACTGATTGGCCAAACCGAAGCCGTAGCCTGTCACCGCTTCTTCATCGACCGTCACCTCGATACGTACCTGCGCGAAGCGCCGACCATCAATCACGTCGGCAAACCAAGTCCGATAATGGGTGCTACGGTCGTAGATGAAGATGGCAACGATCTGCGCGGCCAAACCGGAGTCGCCGGCGAAGCAGTCTACCGCTCACCGGTGATGTTCTCGGGTTACTATCAAGACCGCGACGCCACCGAGGAAGTCGTGCGGGGGGATTGGTTTCACTCCGGAGATAGCTTTGTCTACGGCGAAGGCGAAATTCGCATGATGGTCGACCGTTACAAGGATATCGTGAAATCGGGTGGTGAAAACGTCTCGAGCATCCGGGTCGAAGCAGTGCTCCAACAACACCCCGCGGTTGCCCGCGCGGCTGTCATCGGCATACCAGACGACCGCTGGGGCGAAATGGTCACTGCTTGCATCCTGCAAAGCCCCGGCACCGGGTTTGATGAGAGCGAAATCATCGGCTTTGCTCGTGAACATCTCGCGGGATTCGAAACCCCGAAGCGCATCGTGGTCATGGACCAATTTCCAACCACTGTCGGGGGCAAGGTCTTGAAGTACAAACTGCGCCAGGCCCTATTGGCCTGATCTGTCTTGATGAACACTTCTGGCGCTATTGGTAGAACAGCCGAAATGCCAAGGTTCGATTCGCGATCGCCGGAAATTAGCTGCCCGCGATATCCAGCTTGCCCGATACGTCGCACTTAGAAGTGGGCAATGAATAGATTACGATACCTGGCGCAGGGCACCGAATACCTCAAGTTTGAGCGCTCACAAAATTTGTGACCGCGAAATCATAAAACTGGAGTCATTGGCAAAATCGGTTACATGGAGGGAAGGGCTGGATGGACAAAAAAATCACTTTATATGGGACTGGTACCACCCGATCGAGTCGCTGCAGATGGACATTATTGGAACTTGGTTTGGATTTTCATTACGTAGATGATGGCTCCCTTATCGGCACTGCTGAGTTAAAGAAGATGCAGCCACTAGGAAAACTCCCAGCAATAGTAATTGGTGGCGAGAGTTTCTTTGAATCTACGGCTATATGTACGTACCTCTGCGACCTTTATCCCGAGAAAAATCTGATCGCTTCTGCCGGCACTCGGCAGCGGGCGCTGCATGAGCAGTGGTGTTCTTTCGCGCTCACGGAGATAGAGGGGTACTTGTGGAGTTCGCTAAAACATAAGTCTGTTTATCCTGCCGAAAAGCGTGTTGCCGCAGTTTTACCCGTCAATACCGAGGAAATAATAGCTGGTCTGACAGTGCTAGAAGACACCCTGAACACGATCCCTTACCTGACGGGCCCTAGTTTTTCAGTAACCGACATTATCGTTGGCTTCACAGTGAATTGGTCTAGGAGTGCGGGGCACTTGGAAAAATTCCCTGTCCTTTCTGCTTATTTAGAAAGGTTGCATGAGCGCGAACTGTGCACTTTCAAACCGAATTAAATTTCAACCAGAAATGGACTCACGAAGCTGGTGAAGTTGCTCCCACCCGAAATACCCAGTAATTTCATGGCCGTTGAAGAAAAGCACTGGGCCGTCACAGATAAAAAGATATTCGGTGTCTTCTAGTGCAGTAGTTGCCTCATGCACCATCCCATTTGGCTCATACACATAATCGCCTGGCTCTAGAATCCCATCGCGTACACTAAGCCTTCCGGACAGCACAAATGTATGCGCGGCAGAGAGGTGTTTGTGGGGCGGTGCCACATAGCCTTTCCGCCATTTAAACAAAACCGCCCAACGTCCGGTCTCGCTACCCAGCCAAAGAACTTTGACGTAAGATTGTCCAGATCGTGTCTCAATCCACTGCATCTGTGAAGACCGAGCAAGATGATCAACAAGTTCACTATTTACCGGTGAGATATCCTGTGACATTGGCATTTTATGGCTCCTAACATTGTTTAGATGCTTCTAATCCCTCTCACCAATGGAGTCACGCCATCAGACTGTCTTTGCGATGAAGCCCGTTTTTGCCGGGGTAGACACCGTTTCCGATTTCTCGAAGCACGCATCATTCATCACGCGCCACGGCCGATTCAAGGAGGCACGGCTTGCGTCTGTGTAGGACTACGTGCACCGCACGACGGATAGTTGCTAAAAACCGTTGAGTCAGTCTTAGTTGCACCTAGTCTTCTAGATATCGAATCTTTCGGGTATGTGTGGAGGGAACTATGTGTTCGGAGAGAGGGACGGGACCCGAATGAAAATAGACGAAGACGAGGATATGGAGCGCCCCCTGTGGGATGATATCCGCTTGTTAGGGCGCCTGCTCGGCGAAACCATACGCGTCCATGAAGGCCGCCATATCTTCGATATCATCGAAGAAATCCGGCGCACGTCGATCCGGTTTCAGCGCGATGACGATCCGGAGGTGCGTAATGAACTCGAAAATATCCTCCGCACCCTCAGCCCCGATAAGGCGGTTCAGGTCATTCGGGCATACAGTTATTTCTCTCACCTGGCCAATATCGCAGAGGACGAGCACCATATCCGGCGTGCGCAGTGCAATGAGATCGCGGATGATCCATCGCGCCGAGGTACTATCGCTCATGCACTGATCCGGGCCACAGAGGCCGGTCTGTCACCGGGTGCGATAATCGATTTTTTCAACAACGCAAGCATCTGCCCAGTCCTGACGGCGCATCCGACTGAGGTCCGTCGTAAGAGCATGATGGACAGAGAAATGGAGATTGCCGCGCTCCTGAATCGGCGGGGGCGCGGGGACTGGACTCCTGAAGAGAAGCAAGACATTGAGGACAGGCTGAGTCGCGCTATCCTCCTGCTCTGGCAGACAAATCTGCTGCGCCAAACCCAGCTGACCGTGATGGACGAAGTGGCAAATGGGATCTCTTATTACGACTACACTTTTTTTCGCGAGCTACCGCTCTTGTACGCTAATCTCGAGGACAGGTTGGAAGACCTTGGCACGGCCGAGCGCCTGCCACCTATCTCATCATTTCTCCGTATTGGAAGTTGGATCGGAGGCGATCGCGACGGCAATCCATTCGTCGATGCCAGCGTCCTTAACGATACTCTGCGCATGCAAAATTCGCATGTCCGAGACTTCTACCTCAACGAATTGCGCGAACTCGGACGTGAGTTGTCGCTTTCGACCCTTCTTGTCGATGTCTCGCCACCTCTTAGCAAGCTTGCTGCGCAATCACCTGATAAATCAGCACACACTGAGGTGGAGCCATACCGGCGCGTCATAGCGTTGATTTTTGCGAGGTTGGAGTCGACTTGGCAGACCTTCAATACT